>JALZND010000298.1 GCA_030857845.1 Bacteroidota bacterium
GTGGTTACCCACCAAGGTACAACCCCGAAGTTTTAAAAAAACTTAAAGCCAACCCTCCAGATATTTTTATTTGTGGGCATTCCCATATCTTAAAGATTTTGCATGACCCTAAAATAAATAACCTGCTACATATTAACCCGGGAGCTGCTGGCGTTCATGGGTTTCACAAAATTAGAACCCTCGTGCGATTTGACATCACCGACAATAAAATAAGTGAAATGCAGGTAATTGAACTGGGGAAAAGAAGCGTATGAAGCTTTTAAAATATTGCTTAAAGCATTATCTCCGGCATTTATTTCTGGATTGAAATATTGGATTAGCTTAAATAAAATCAGGTCTTTCCATAACATTTAGTTATAAAAAGACCTGGCATTCATTTAGAAAAACCTAATGATTATGGGACCTAATTATTGAGCCTAAAATTACTGCTCCCCTTCTTCTTGCGCTTTTTCTTCCTTTGAAGTTTCAGCCCTCACAGGTTCTTCTTTTGTATTTTCAGCTTTAAGAGCTTTTTCAGCCCCTTTTCCATCCTTAGTAGCGCTTTTTTCTTCTATTGGTGCACTTTTTTTAGAAGAAGACTTTGCTTCAAATTCTTTCTTTATTTCTTCGATATCAATATTTTTTATAACAGGTACAGCAGTAAGGTGCTTTATCTTTTTTTGCCTCGCTTTTGCCTTGCTCCTATTTCTAAGTTCTTTTCTTTTTAATCTAGTTACTCCCATGATTATATTATGGTTTTTGGAAATGAATCGCAAAGGTAAAAATAAAAAATGAAATACAACGGATAATGAGAAAAATATATTAGGTTATTGGTTAATATTAGGTTATGGGTTATAGGATATAGGTTATAGGTTATAGGTTATGGGTTATGGGTTATGGGTTATGGGTTATGGGTTATATTTTTTGGTTCTTTGTTTTTTATTGGGGGAAGTGTGCTTTGAAGAAGGGAACTAAATAAAGATCTTTTTCAGGTACAGGTTATTGAATAGGAGAGATAAAAGTTTTGCCGTTGACCGATTTTAATTATTTAATTGTTGATTCATAATTCAAATATCCTATCACCAATTACCTATTACCTATTTTAAAAGACTTTTTGTAGTTTTGTCAAAAAACCAACTCAAAATGAGCAACAATATAGGGATTCCAAAAGGCACCAGGGATTTTGGACCGGACAAAATGGTAAAAAGGAATTTCATTTTTGATACTATAAGAAAGACCTTCAAAAAATATGGCTTTATGCCT
This sequence comes from Bacteroidota bacterium, assembly GCA_030857845.1. Taxonomy (GTDB): domain Bacteria; phylum Bacteroidota; class Bacteroidia; order Cytophagales; family Cyclobacteriaceae; genus JALZND01. The sequence continues at coordinate 1,243 of JALZND010000298.1, forward strand.
TTGGAAACCCCCAGCATGGAGAACTTATCGGTATTAATGGGAAAATATGGTGATGAGGGCGACCAACTTTTGTTTAAGATTTTAAATTCTGGCGATTACCTTTCCGGCACCACAGAAGGCGATTTCAAAGCAGGCGCAAAAGCCCTGCTTACCAATATCTCTGAAAAAGGATTAAGGTATGACCTTACTGTACCTTTTGCCCGATACGTGGTTATGAACCAGCATGAAATTACCTTTCCATTCAAAAGATACCAAATCCAGCCCGTCTGGAGGGCAGATAGGCCCCAAAAGGGCCGCTACAGGGAATTTTATCAATGCGATGCGGATATTGTTGGCACAAGCTCGCTCATTTGTGAAGCTGAAATTGCAGCCATGATTTTGGAAGTATTTGACAATTTGGGGATTGCAGATTATACCATTAAATTGAATAACCGGAAATTGCTAGCCGGTATCACCGAGGCTATTGGTGCTCAGGGCAAAGAATCTGAATTTTGTGTTGCCATAGATAAACTTGATAAAATTGGGGCCGAAAACGTTATAAAAGAGCTCTCAATGAAAAATTTTTCGGAAGATGCTTTGGCCAAACTAAAACCGATACTTTCTATTACTGGTGACAATGCATCTAAAATAGAACTAATGAAGCAATTGTTAAGTAATTCGGAATTGGGAATGGCTGGGGTGAATGAAATAAAAGAAGTATTGGAGTATGTACAGCATTTGAAAGTAGGTGCCTCCAAGATAGTGCTGGACCTTACCCTTGCAAGGGGATTATCGTATTATACCGGGGCTATTTTTGAAGTTAAGGTGAATAATGTACAAATAGGCAGTGTGAGTGGTGGCGGAAGGTATGATAACCTGACAGGAAATTTCGGCTTGCCAGGTGTTTCTGGGGTAGGCATTTCATTTGGGGTAGACAGGATTTATGACGTTATGGACACATTGGATATTTTTCCGGAAAGCAACCAGGAAACTACCAAAGTGCTTTTCTTTAATATGGATAAAAATTCTTCAAAATTCAGCCTTGGGATTATCAACGAATTAAGAAAAAATAATATATCTTCAGAAATATTTCCGGAAGATGCCAAGATCAAAAAGCAATTTCAATATGCTGAAAAGAAAGCAATACCTTATGCAATTATCATTGGTCCTGAAGAAATTTCATCAGGGAGATATAACCTTAAAAACCTAAAGACCGGTGAGCAGCAACAGCTAACTGTGGGGGAATTAATAAATAATTTAAAGTAGAACATTATTGCCAAATGGCAATAAAACAGTTGCTGCAGTACTCAATAGCAATTTGTATTTCAAATCAACGTTAATCAGGTTGATCATTCAGATTAGGATAAAGCTCAAAATATATTGAAAAACTTTTTCATAATTTTTTCTTTTATTTTCCTTGCCTTAGGCTACCTCCAGGCCCAGGACCGGTTTACTGTAAATGCAACAACAGGATGTGCTCCATTTACAGTTCAGGTAACTACCAATCTTACAAATCCAGAAGTAATCGCAGGACAGTTTTTGGTAAATTATCGATTTGACGATGATATGAACTATTTTAGTACTTCGACCCATACGTATGATGTACCAGGAACTTATGTTATTACACAACTCCTTGCAAATGCTATTCCAAGAGAAGAAAAAGTCACCATTACAGTAGTTGAAGCTAAAACCCCTGAAATTGAATATTACATTTGCAATGACCGGTCGATTCACTTAGATGTAAAAGACAATTATTATGAATCATATTTCATTAATTGGGGCGATGGATTCACAGAATATTATTATAAAACAGAACCTGCCCCCGAACATCAATATGCCAATACTCTTCCAAAAACTTTGGCAGTTGTTGGAATTATTGACGGATCAAATGGTAAAGGTGTAGGCCATGATGCCAATAATTCATGTGGCACTTACAAGGTAGACAACATCCTACCCAAAGAAAGCCTTACAGTCCCTACATTAAGCCAGGTCAATATTCTAAACCAATCAAGGATTGAATTAAAATACAACATTGTTTCCGATCTTCTTTACCGAATTGAAATGGAGACTAACAATAGTGGCGACTTTGTCGATATGGGCATACCGCCGGCATCTGGCACTTTTACCGTGAATGGCCTAGACACAAAAAATAACTCCTATTGTTACAGAATTATTTTAATAGATCCTTGCTCCTCCATGCAATTTCCATCAAATATTGGGTGTTCAATTAAAAATCATGCAGTAACGGCCGAAAACAACCAAAATAGGATATCATGGGAAGCAGATGACAGTAATTTGCAGAATTTACAAATATTTAAAGACAACAATCCAATAGCAAACCTCAATGCCAACCAATCTCCTTATTTAGATCTTGATATAGTTTGTAACCTAGAAAATTGTTATAAAATAGTAGCCACCTTTACTAATGGCGTTTCAACTTCTGAAGAAATCTGCGCAACAGGAATAACCCAGAACATTCCTCCTGCCATAGAAAATGCCACATTGAGTATTTTTGAGAACGATATTCATATGGAATGGCCTGAACCCCAAGCTCCAATAAAGAATTTTATTATAGAAAAATCGCAGGATGATGGTTCTTATAGTCAATTCCGCACACAGGAAAGCAATGTTTTTCTGGAAAAGGAAGTAAACATCTCTAACAGCTACCATTGCTACAGGATTTTTTATGATGATGATTGTGGCAATGTAGCTCCTGTCAGCATAGATGTTTGCCCCATATTACTTACTATTTTTGAAGGTGATGGACCCTCTTATGAACTTACCTGGACCCAATATACTGGCTGGAAGGATGGGGTATCGCAATATTTAATTGAAAAAATTAATGCAGAAGGAAATGTTTTTGAAACAATCAAGATAAATGCCGGGACAAACAATTATGTTGATTACGACATTCTGGAGAACCAACAGGTAATAATTTACCGTATCACCGCAATTTCCAATAGTGGCGAAAACTGGAAGAGCTTTTCCAATATTGTAAGGGTGGAACAACAGGCAAAAGTGTTTTTACCTTCTGCCTTTACCCCAAACAACGATTTTGTAAATGATGTATTTATAGCAAAAGGCACATTTATTAAAGATTTCCAGATAAAAATTTTCAATAGATGGGGAGAACTTATTTTTTTCTCTGCTGATAAGGATGTTGGTTGGAATGGAAATGTACAAGGTAAACCCGCCAAGGAAGGTGGTTATATTTATACGGTCCAAGTTACTGATTATAATGATAAAACAATTTCACTATCAGGGGCTTTTATGCTTATAAGGAACAGGTGAACTAAACAATAGCGAAGATGATAGACATGATGAAAATGCTTGGAAAGATGAAAGAAGTCCAGGCAAAAGTTAAAGAAGCCCAAGACAAACTTCAATTTATAACAACCACTTCGGAATCTGGTGCTGGCCTGGTAAAGGCAACTGTAAATGGTAAAAAACAAGTTGTAGGGCTTGAAATAGACAAAGATATCGTCAATCCAGATGATTATCAGATGATGAAAGACCTCATTATTGCTGCAGTTAACAAGGCAATGGAAGACATTGATGGCAAAGCAAAAGAAGAGCTCCGTAAAAGTACAGAAGGTTTTATCCCAGATATCCCTGGCATGGACTTAAGTAGTATGTTTTAGTACCTAATAATCAAGCAAAACCTCCTTCGACTTTTTAAGCGACCGATTTTATATACATGCATAAAGTAGCTGTTGTCGTCCTCAATTACAACGGAAAAAAGTATTTACA
>JALZND010000036.1:0-8344 GCA_030857845.1 Bacteroidota bacterium
TGATTAATTGATATAAGGCCTGAGCATTATTTATGCTTATCGTCAATAAATAAAGCTTTGGGGATAAGTTTAAGTTGTTTAATGCAAAAGTATGTTCACCTGATTTTTCAAAAGTATCTTTTATTATAAATTCTTTGGTGCCTATAATTTCTTTCAGCACCATTTTTACTTTAGATGACCTAGGCAGGTTGTAGCTTATTATAGGATTGGTTTCATTTTCATAAACTATCTGTATTAAGTTATCTTTTTTTATTCCCACCCTTACAGGCTGGCTCATGTAGTTTCCACAATTTTGTTCATCAACTATATAAATACAAAAATCAGTGTCTTCATTGAGTGTCCCCGTCCGGAATGCAATTTTATCCCCGTTGCCTTTCATCATTTTCCCAAAGGGTTTATTGCCCGCATATATTTGGTAGAAAGCAGTGGTGTCTGTATCTTCAATGATGATTCTTGTAGCCTCTCCAGGTTTTAGGATTTGTTTTTCAGCGTGTATTTCAAGGTCGAGGTCAAGGCCTGGAGTCACATGTAAGGTGAAAGCGTTTTTCCGCAATATACTAGTACAATTGTTATAGGAAACAATATCAAAAGATGCAGAAGTTTGAATCGCGTCTGTTACCATTGTTAAGGTGTCACCTGTCCCCATTAATGGCTTGAAAAGAGGTTTTCCATTCAATATTAGCTGATATGCCACCTCAGTAATAGAGTTCGGAATCTTTAGCTCACCTGATCTGCCTTTACAGATTGTATCTTCAGGCACTATTATCACGTAATTTTTTATAGGGACATTCATTGCCTGAATTTCGAGCAATTGCGGTGCTTCAAGTACATTTTCTTCTTCATTAATGATCAGTAGTGAAAATGAAGAGTTTTCTTGTAAAGGGCCTGTAAGCAATGTTATAGAACTATCATTGCCAATAACAGGTTCACCAATTGGTTCATTATTTTTTTGAAGTTGGTACTTTCTGCTTGATTTGGTGTTGTTCACCAAAATCTCAGCCTGGTTTCCCTTGCATACAATATCAGGACCCATTAATTTATCGCTCCCAATAACTTCTGCATAAAATTCTTTGTAGATGGAACATCCCGATGCAGTAAAAATGTAAACACTATATAATTGGCTCGAATCAGGTTGTACATTTATTAAATTGGTGGTGTCGCCCGTATTCCACAGATATTTTACACCGCCTTCTGCTTTTAGGTCTAATTTTTGGCCCTTTACAATTAAAGGGTCGGGAGTAGCAAAACCAAAATCAAGCTTTTTTAGGTGGGATTTAAAGATGTGGTAGTTTATCCTGATTTTATCCGATTGCTCAATGGTAAAGGAACGTCTGCATAATTTCCTGCTGTACGACATCAAATTGTTTACTGGTGGATTGTACAACATCTTTGTTGGGTCCAGTACCAGACCAATATACTCGCAATTTTCATTTACACTGGCAAATTGCAAACCTGGATCTGCCGAAGTATCACATATTAGGTCGCCGGCAGAAATACAGTTGTTGCCGTTGACCAGTTCTATGCCAAATTTTTCTTCATGTGTATGGTATAAGCCAAAAAAATGGCCCATTTCATGCGAAAGTGTAGTGCCGTTTCCGATGCAATTGTTGGACATGACCAAATGGTCAAGACCTTTAGTTGGGTAGTAAGTATACCCGCAAACATTTCCTTCCTCCATGCCCAAGATTTTGTTCACAAAGTAAACATTGATCATACTGTCGGCCCCATGCTGCGTAAGGAAAAGTTCATCAGCCCTATTGAAGCGGTACAAACGAGTATTGTTTATGTAATTGAACTTGCAAACTTCAAAGCTGATCTTGGTATCAAAAAAATTTTTGTTCAATTGATTTACTGCGTTTAAAACATCAGTCTCACTGATGCCACCTTTTCCACTTTTTGTTTTTAAAATATGCGCTGTAATTGAGAGAACGATCCTTTCATCAAAGTTTTGTGACAGGAGAGGTTGTGGGAATCCCGCGTTTAGTTCGTACCGGATTTGTTCATTTGTGAGGAATGTTTCGCAAAATTGTGCTTCATCTATTGTTTGGCCTAACACCAAAAGGAAAACTATAGATAATATGGAAAACAATCTTCTCAGCATTCAGCAGGTTTTTCTAAAATAATCGGTGTTTCTGGCCGGGAGGAATAAGTTTCCTTTTCAGGTTGCCTTTTAAAGCTTTTTGTTCCCTAATGACCTAAACGAATTGTTTTTATATGTCTTATAAAACATTAAAATTATTATCTATAAAGATAAGGCCCTATTCTTGGTTTAACAGGTAAAAATTAAGGTTTTTGGGCAAAATGCTTTTTTACATTATTTTAAACAAAAAAATTTTAAAGGTCTTTTTATATAATTTTAAGGAACTTATAAATCAGTTTTTCAAAAACCATTGCAATACAGGCAATAGTAATGTATTTAATAAAAATTATCAAGCCTTAAAAAAATATGGGTCTAATGGTTGCACAAGTCAATAATATAGATTAATTTTGTCCCTCTTTTAGAATCAGTGATAGCAAAAATATATAAATATGAAAAAGGAAATTCATCCTAACTATAAAGAAGTTGTTTTTTTTGACACAACCAGCGACTTTAGATTTTTAACCCGCTCAACAATGTCTTCAAATGATACCATTAAGTGGGAAGATGGAAATACATACCCTTTAATAAAAATTGAGGTCAGCTCTTCTTCACATCCCTTTTACACAGGTAAAAACATCTATGTGGATACTGCCGGAAGGATCGAAAAATTCAACAAACGATACAAAGCGAAATAAATTCACCCAACAATAACATAGAAGTCTTCAGAATTTGTTTTCTGAAGACTTTTTATTTTTTAATCCTTTTGATGTAATTCCTCGTCAATACTTAGTTTTAACAATTAGGTCCTTTTATAATCACAATTTATATTTCTTTCAAGATTGTAAGAATAAATAATTACTTTAAAGATTAATTAAATTTTATTTCAGAGATTGTAGGTCTGATCAAGCTATTTAAAATCACTAATTGTTTTAAATATTTATTCCTGATGCATATAATTTTATTTGATCATCCTGATCAACAACAGGCATTGTTACCATTTACTTTTACAAGGCCTGTTGCCGCAATCAGGGTTGGAATTTTAACAATTGCGGAAAAATGGCCTTACTATATGGAAGGGAGTATTTCTTATGCTACAGAACCACACCTTCAAAAGAAATTTCCATTAAGTTTAGAAGTTGGTAATCTTATAATAAATGGTGCCGTTTGTCCTACGGATGCCCTTATAAAAACAATGATAAACCTTCCTGAAAGGAAAGTACTCAAAAAAGGAAATGTTGTGATTGGCTTCAAGGCAGATAGGGAAGATGCCAAAGCTATTATCAATAACAAAGATTGGGAACCCTATACTTCAATAGATTTTGATGGTGACCTTACCATAATATCAAGGATGGTCGACATTTTCCGTGAAAATGCCCAGCAAATAAAAGCTGATTTTTCCAAAATTACCTTTAACAGGACTTCGGAAAAAATTGAGGACAAGCATACCATACTTTATGCCCCTGAGCAGATATTTATAGAAAAAGGTACTGATATCCGTGCAGCCATACTCAATGCTGAAGATGGCCCAATTTATATAGGAAACAACGCTGTTGTACAAGAAGGGGCCATGATTAGGGGGGCTTTTGCCTTGGGTCAGGGGTCCATGCTTACCATGGGTTGCAGGGTAAGGGGCGATACTACAATTGGTCCTTCTTGTAAAGTAGGAGGTGAAATCAGCAATACGATAATATTTGGTAACAGCAACAAGGCTCATGATGGCTTTTTAGGAAATGCCGTAATAGGCGAGTGGTGCAACCTTGGTGCTGATACAAATGCTTCCAACTTAAAAAATAATTATGGACCTGTAAAGTTGTACAACCACCAGATGGAAGGTTTTGAAGATACTGGACTTCAATTTTGTGGCTTGATGATGGCCGACCATTCAAAATGCGGCATCAATACCATGTTCAATACGGGAACGGTAGTGGGCACCAGTGCCAATGTTTATGGCGATGGCTTTCCACCTACTTTTATCCCGTCTTTTTCATGGGGAGGTGCAAGAAAGATTACAACCTATAAATTGGATAAGGCTGTGGAGGGGGCTCAAAAAGTGTTGGAAAGACGGGGCCTGGTTTTTGATGCCACAGAAAAAGAAATATTCGAAATAGTTTTTGAAAAAACCCAAAATCAAAGAACTTGGGAAAATAAATAACTATGCAGTTTAGTGGAATCCCAGGCTTTAATGATATAAAGCAGACATTAATTAATTCTGTCAGGAATAATCATATTGCCCATGCACAACTATTTGCTGGAAAAGAAGGGTGTCCTAATCTTGCACTTGCTTTAGCATACGCTACTTATTTAAACTGCCACAACAAACAAGAAAATGATTCCTGTGGCACCTGCCCATCTTGCCATAAATTTGGTAAGTTCATACATCCTGACCTCCATTTTGTTTTCCCTGTCGGATCTACCAAAAACCTGACGGGAAAAGAGGTTGTGAGCAGTAATTTTCTTAAGGAGTGGAGGAATTTTTTGGGAAGCAATATTTTTGGCAACATATCTGATTGGAGCCAGGTGTTTGGCGGGGAAAACAAACAGCTCAATATATCAAAAGAAGAAAGCAGGAACATCATCAAAAACCTTATGCTTACCACCTATGAGGGTGGGTTTAAGGTTATGATCATGTGGCTTCCAGAGTACATGCACCAAAATTGTGCAAATGCTATCTTGAAAATTCTTGAGGAGCCGCCTAAAAAAACCATTTTGCTTTTGGTAAGCAATGATCTTGAAAGCCTTCTCAATACGATACTATCGCGTGCCCAACTTTTTAGGATCAGGATGTTCAACGATGATGAGCTACAAGAAATTTTGACCAATAAGTACAATGTGCACCCTTCGCAGGTTTCAAAAATCATCCTTCTAGCCGAAGGAAACCTGAATGAAGCTTTGAAACTACTCGATGAGGTAGATGACGATAGCCACAAGATGTTCCGGGATTGGATGCGGTACTGTTATTCGAGGGATTATACCCAGATGGTGCAGTGGTCGGAAAAATTCCAGAAGCTAAATAAGATATCCCAGAAAAGCTTGTTGCAATACGGCTTGAACATGATGCGTGAATCCTTGGTTTTACAGTATGATGCAGCTGGCATAGCCAAGGCTGCGGGGGAAGAGCTGGAATTTACGAAAAACTTCAGTAAGGCACTTTCACCCGATAAGATCGAAATGATCAGTGAACTATTTAACAAATCATTTTATTATCTTGAGCGGAATGCAAATGCAAAGATTTTGTTCTTGGACCTTTCCCTTAAAATTGCAAGGTTCTTAAGGAGCTAGGGCAACTAAACTATGGCAAGAATAAAAAAAATCATTGGTAGGACGGATATTGTAGATCTGCCTGAATTTGGTATTAAGGAAATTAAAGTAAAAATTGATACCGGGGCTTATACTTCCGCAATACATTGCTCAAAAATAAAGACCACCATAGAAGATGGGGAAGAGTATGTTACCTTTCATATCCTCAACTCACATATAAAAGGCACTTCTAAAAAGAGGTTTAAAACGAATGATTTCAAGCAAAAAAATATTAAAAGCTCTTCAGGACATATTGAAAAAAGATATGTTATAAAGACTAGGATCCTTCTTTTTAATAAATTGATCAATACAGAATTTTCATTAACGGATAGAAGCCAAATGAAATACCCCATACTTTTAGGAAGGAAGCTTCTTTCCAAAAGGTTTATTGTGGACGTTACATCTTTTAATCTTTCCTTTAAAAATAAGAAACATAAGTTATAATATTATATTTAATAAGTTGCAAATTTTTTAAAACATTGGAAGCAGCATGAAAGATTGAATAAGCGGCCTTTTTTTCATCACGTTCCAATTAACCCATTTAACCCTTTTTTAAAATGAAGATTGCTGTACTTTCCAGAAATCCAGGCTTATATTCTACAAAGCGCTTGTTGGCTGCTGCCCGTGAGAGGGGCCATGAAGCAATACTCATAGACCATGCCAAATGTGACATCCTTATTGAGCAAAATGAACCCTCAATATTTTATAAAGGTGAAAAATTAACAGGAATCGATGCTGTAATTCCCAGGATAGGGGCTTCGGTAACCTTTTATGGTACTGCTGTTGTTCGCCAGTTTGAAATGATGCATGTTTTTAGTGCGGTGGAATCGCAGGCTATTGTAAGGTCAAGGGACAAACTTCGAAGCCTTCAAATTTTGTCAAGAGAAGGTTTGGGGATGCCTAAAACTGCTTTTACAAATTTCTCTAAAGAAGAGAAAAGCCTATTGGAACATTTGGGCGGGGCCCCATTAGTTATAAAATTGCTTGAAGGTACCCAAGGTTTAGGGGTTGTTTTGGCAGAAACAAAAAAAGCTGCCCAATCAGTTATAGAAGCTTTTCACGGCTTAAAAGCCAGGATAATTGTACAGGAATTTATTAAAGAAGCTAAAGCTGCCGATATCCGTGCATTTATTGTAGATGGAGAAGTGGTGGGTGCTATGAAGCGGCAAGGTAAAGAAGGTGAGTTCAGGTCCAACCTGCACCGTGGCGGAACAGCAAGCATTATAAAGCTCAGTAGGGCTGAAAAGTCTGCTGCACTAAAAGCTGCAAAGTCATTGGGACTTGCAATAGCAGGTGTAGATATGCTCCAATCTTCAAGAGGGCCCTTAATTCTGGAGGTCAATTCATCTCCTGGCCTGGAGGGAATTGAAAAAGCTACCGGCATCAATATCGCGGGCAAAATAATAAAGTATATCGAGCGGAATCAGCAAAAAAAATCCATTAATAAAGATAAGATAAAAGGGTAATTTTAAAATGAAAGGCAAAATCAGGATCGGTACAAGGGGAAGCAAACTTGCATTATGGCAAGCTTATTATGTAGAGGGGCTTCTGCAAAAAAGGGGAATTGAAACTGAAATAGTTACAATTGAAACAAAAGGTGACAAAATATTGGATGTTTCTATTTCTAAAATTGGCAGTAAAGGCGTATTTACACAAGAAATTGAAGACCAGCTCAAGTTTCGGAATATAGATATTGCAGTACATAGCGCAAAGGACATGCAATCCGAGCTTCCTGAAGGATTTGAAATTATTGCATTTTCAGAAAGGGAAAAAGAAAATGATGTTTTCGTAAGCCACAACAAAAATATTTCATTTGATGATGGCAATGTTTGGCGGATAGGCACTTCTTCCACAAGGCGCGTTGCAATGCTCCGGCATTTCTATCCACACTTAAAAACAGTTGAAATGCGAGGAAACTTGCAAACAAGGATAAAAAAAATGGAGTCGGGCGATTGCGATGTCTTGATGTTGGCATATGCAGGCGTGTACAGGATGGGTTATTTGGAAATGATCTTAAAAATTTTACCGCTAGATAAATTTACCCCTGCTGTAGGGCAAGGCAGCATTGCCATTGAATGTTCCGGCAGCCTTGAAGATTGGAAAAGGAGCATCGTTAGGGAGGCGGTAAACCATCAACCTACTGAATACCGCCTTTTAGCGGAAAGGTCCTACCTGAAAAAGCTGCAGGGAGGTTGCAGTATTCCTGTTTTTGCCATTGCGGAGTTGGAAGAAGCAGGTTTGAAAATTTCTGGAGGCTTGATAAGCCTCGATGGCTCTAAAGCAATCAGGAAAAGTTATCAGGGAAGTTTAGACCAGGCCGCTCAGCTGGGCCATGATTTAGGAAATGCTGTATTGGAAGATGGAGGAAAAGAAATGCTTGACCAAATAAAACGTGATATAAAAGAAAAAACGTTTTACATTTGATTAGCTTTAACATTGAGTTTTTTTAACCGATAGAAAACATTAAAATGAAATATATAAAAATCTACATTTTCTTATGCATTACATACTTTGTGGCCTCCTGTGCTGCTACCGAAAAAGACAGCCTGGTAACAATAGGCACAAAATATGGTGATATGAACATGATATTGTATGATGAAACCCCACTCCACAAAGAAAATTTCCTGAAGCTGGTGCGCGACCAAAGGTATGATAGTACTACTTTTCATCGGGTAATAAAAAACTTTATGGTGCAGGGAGGCGATGTAAATGCCAAAGAGGGAAAATCAAACGCTGTGGCAAATACCGTCCCTGCTGAAATACACCACCACCTCATCCATGAAAAAGGTGCAGTGGCAGCGGCAAGGCAAGGCGATCAAATCAACCCTAAAAAAGAAAGCTCTGGAGATCAGTTTTATCTGGTAGATGGAAAGGTTTTTGCCAATGAAGAGCTAGATGAATTAGAGCAAAATGTCAATGCATATAATCTGAATTCTAAAATTGCGGAATTACTAAAGAAGCCAGCAT
>JALZND010000036.1:8354-14781 GCA_030857845.1 Bacteroidota bacterium
GACCTTAGAAAAGAATTTATTCAATTGCAAAGGGAAAATGATGTGGAAGGCATGAAAAGTAAATTTGAAGATTCACGGGCATTGGTAGAAAAAGAATTCGGACCAATACAAGAGCATTCCCTGACTGATGCACAAAGGCAGGCATATACTACTGTTGGTGGTTCACCACACCTGGACCGGGAATATACTGTGTTTGGCAAGGTTATAGGAGGTTTATCGGTAATAGATTCTATAGCCGCACAGCCTACAGGGGCATCAGATAAACCCATTAACAATATTTTTATGACTGTAAAGGTAGAAGAAATCAGCAAAGAAAAAATTACGAAGAAGTTTGGTTATCGTTATCCTGAAAATACTACTTCAGGTCAATAATTGAACATAAAGTAAATCCAGGTTTATAATCAAACTGGCAGATATTCCCATAATTATTTAACTTTGCAAAAATTATAGCTTTTTAATACTTTGCTATAAGTCTATATTAAAAGATACAAATGAAGGTACTGATAACAGGTGCGAATGGATTGTTAGGTCAAAAACTTGTTAATCTATTGCAAGGTGAAAAAGGAATTGATGTAATTGCCACTTCGCAAGGTAAAAGGAAGCTCCCTTCACACTTATCAGGCATTATTTATGCATGTCTTGACGTAACAAACCAGGAAGAAGTCCTGGATGCCTGTTCATTTTTTAAACCAAATGTTATTATACATACCGCAGCCTTAACAGATGTAGATAAATGTGAAACCCAAAAAGAATTGTGCTGGAAGGTAAATGTTGAGGCAACTGAAAATATGGCCAAAGCTGCCGAGCTCAACAATTCCTTTTTACTGCATATTTCAACAGATTTCATTTTTGATGGAGAAAATGGGCCTTATGATGAAGAGTCAGCCCCTAACCCTGTAAATCATTACGGGCTTTCAAAGCTTGCGGCAGAAAATGTATTAAAAAGCAGCCCTATAAATTGGGCTATAGCAAGGACACTTTCCATATATGGTCATGCACCTTTGCTAAACAGGTCCAATATTATATTGTGGGTAAAAAACAACCTCGAAAAAAACACCAACATTCCAGTAGTAGACGATCAATGGCGTACGCCTACTTTGGCAGAAGATCTTGCAATGGGTTGTTATCTCATTACTAAGGGCCGCAACACAGGCATATACAATATTTCAGGCAAGGAACTGCTTACGCCTTATCAAATGGCCCTGGAAACAGCAAATTATTTTAACCTGAACCCCGAATTTATACAACGTGTGAATTCTTCTATCTTCAAGCAGGTTGCCAGAAGGCCTCCCAGAACTGGTTTAATTATTGCCAAAGCCGAAAAAATGCTTGGATATAGGCCTCATACTTTTTCAGAAGGCATAAATATTATGGCTCAACAGCTTGAGGGGGTAAAGATTTAAATTTAATACCGATAATTTTCAGATTTTAGCCTGTTATTTATAGAATTTCTTTATTTTGGTGGGTATATCGTTTTCAAAGCCCCATCAATTATGAAGAAATTGCTTCTTTGCCTGTTTTTCTATTCCCTGGGAATAATCCCTACCACTTTTGCGCAAGAAATTGAAGTTACAAATAAAACGGTGGACCAAAAAATCAATGATGCCATTGCTCCAGCTACCCAGGTTATTTCTGATTTAATTTTCTTTTCATTCCCGGTTTCAGAAGAAATAAGTGTACCCTTTATATTGATATGGCTGATGTTGGGTGCTATTATTTTTACTGTGTACTTAAAATTTGTAAACCTTACCGGTTTTCGCCATGCCATAGATATTGTCAAAGGCAAATATACCCATCAGGGTGACCCAGGCGAGGTTACACATTTTCAAGCCTTGACAGCTGCCTTATCAGGCACTGTTGGTTTAGGAAATATTGCCGGGGTTGCTATCGCCATATCATTAGGTGGTCCGGGAGCAACTTTTTGGATGATAATCGCAGGATTTTTTGGTATGACCTCAAAATTTGTGGAATGTACCCTTGCTGTAAAATTTAGAAATATTGATGCCAAAGGGGTTGTTTTTGGTGGGCCTATGTATTACCTGAGTAAAGGGTTGAGCGAAAAAGGCATGAAAGGTTTTGGCGCATTTTTGGCCGCTTTTTTTGCATTAATGTGTATTGGTGGGTCGTTTGGGGCGGGTAATATGTTTCAGATAAATCAGGCAGCAAACCAACTGCTGAGCCTGCCATTTTTAAAGGGCACCTATCTGGCAGAAAGCGCATGGATTGTAGGGGTCGTAATGGCAATATTAGTTGCTTCAGTTATAATAGGAGGAATAAAAAGTATAGCAAGGGTTACTGAAAAAATTGTCCCTTTTATGTGTATATTATATATCATTGGTGCTTTTGTAGTCATCTTTGCCAATATTGAAAATCTTGGTGGCGCTTTCGCTGCTATATTAAAGGGTGCTTTTTCGGGTACTGCCGTTGCGGGTGGAATTGTCGGTGTTTTAATCCAGGGAGTAAGAAGGGCAGCATTTTCAAATGAGGCTGGTATAGGTTCGGCAGCAATAGCCCATTCGGCAGTAAAAACCAGCGAACCTGTTACTGAAGGGTTTGTTGCTTCATTAGAACCATTTGTTGATACAGTAGTGGTTTGCACTATGACTGCATTGGTTATTGTAATAACTGATGCTTATACTATGGACACAGGAGACGGTATTCAATTAACTTCTTTTGCCTTTGCAACTGTGGTTTCCTGGTTTCCATATCTATTATCCATTGCAGTTGTGTTGTTTGCGTTTTCTACCATGATTTCATGGTCATATTATGGCCTAAAATCTTGGACCTATCTGTTTGGTGTAAGCAAGTTTTCTGATTACAGCTTTAAATTTATTTTTTGTTTATTTATTGTAATTGGCTCTTCGCTGAACCTTGGAAGTGTGGTTGATTTTTCTGATGCCATGATTTTTGCCATGTCCTTTCCTAATCTTATTGGACTATATATCCTTGCTCCATTGGTAAAAAAAGATATGATATCTTTTATCAGTAGGGTCAAAAAAGGAAAAATTGAAACATATGATTATAATGAATAAAAGGTTAGGAAATAGGCGTTACCGCATCTCCTAACCTAATAAGGCCACCTTTTATAATCCGGGCTGTAATACCTCCATGCCCTCTCATAGCATTATAGCCTCCTACGCCCAAATTCTTTTCCATTTTTGAACATGGATGGCATAAGCCAGTCATTTCAAATATTGCCTCACCTATCTGAAACTTTTTATCTTTCAATGCCAGTAGGTTCAATCCTTTTACCACAATATTTCTCCTAAGCTGTTCAGGGCTTACCTCTTTGGCCATCAAAGATGCAACTACATCAATATGTTCTTGTTGAATCAAGGTAACATGCCTTTTGCTCAAAATATTACCATTATAATGATCCCCTTCTATTTTGTTTTCCAGCACGTTAACTGCAATTACTGACTTTATGGGCATATGTTTGCCTGGTCTAACTCCAATCCATAAAACCTGGCCTTTTTGGGAGAAATTATTGATCAATTGTTTAAAATCAAATCCAATCATTGATTTGGAAATTGTTGTATAAGGTTCCTTACAAAGTATAATTAATTGTATTGTTTTTTTCTTTTTCCAAACCACCTTCTCCACGTTGGTGATGATATTAAGTATAATGTAAAACCAGATAAAATTGTTATCAGCCCTACAAGAGAAAAAACTTTTAGTAATATGTTTCCAATATTGTCCCTGCCCTGGTAGTCCATTGTATGCAACATCCATAAAAAGTCAAAAATACGCCATTGATTATGGCGTATTGATTGAAAAGTTCCCAATTCCGATGCTATATATACAGTAACCTTGTTTTTACCGCTAAATGTTATAGCCCAAGCTGGCAAGGTTTTCTCCCGGTACTCATGATGAGCACCTACAGATTCCAGGTAGGCTATTTTTTCAACCTCTGGATATCCTTTTATTTTTTGCTTTGCAATCAAAATGGCTTCATTTTCGGTGATCGGTGATCTTGGAATGCCTGTTTCCGCATGAGCCAAATGTGTTTTTATGATCGGGTGAGCACCATGTTCTGTATTTTGTTCGGTTGTAAAATATCTTATTTGATATACTGGAACATCAAGGATTTCTATTAATTGCAATGAAAATAAGGGATCTAAAGAAGATGTGTTTTCAAGATTGTTTATTATCCCTTGCGGGGAAATAAGGTTAAATTTGGCGGAAGAATATTTCTTGTTATTTAAAAGGGGTCCCCATGGACTTTATCTAAATCATTCCAGCTAAAATAGAGCCCACCTAAAGTCCAAAAAAGAAATTGTATTCCCAGAAAAAGCCCCAGGTACCTATGCGTTTTTCTAATGCGGTATTTATAATTTTTCATTCTACTTGATGTAAGTAAAGCAATTTAATGAGAAGGCTTATCTTTTCCATATTTTACCTCAGGAATCCAAATTGGTACATGCATTTTATTATAAAATGTATTTAATTACCAAATGGAACATCTACATGAGTTCTAAAAATAGAATTAAAAAAAATTGATTTCTATTGCGAAGGGAAAAGAGGGATGATGGTATAGTTATCTGTTGGATAAACAAATAGTTCAGCTGTGAAAACTTATATATCTTGAATTTTTAATTGAATTACAACTTTAATATCAAGTGCTTTTATTATTTTGTTGAGTACATGAAAACTCATTTCCAAAAAATTTGTGTCTAGGGGATCTAATTGTTCAGAGGGAACTTTTATAAGATAAGCAAGCTGTTCTTTATTGATATTTTTCTTATTTAATGCAGATTTAATTTCATTATGCAATACTTCAAGGTCAACAATATCATGTATCTGGTAATTTGCAAGTTCTTTATCCTGAGTTGTGAATGGAACAAAAAAAATATTATTAATATTCATGCCTTCGTTTTTATTCTTTTATTTAAACAGGCACTTAAGTGAATAGTTTAAATCTACGGCTGAATTTTAAATTATTTTTCAGTTTCTGTTTTATCTTCTTTAATTACTTCTTCCAATACTTCAAGTTCTTTTTTCTGGTCTACTGTAATTTTAAATGTTACCTGAGCCTTTAGTGCGGAAATAACTCTTAACATAGTTCCGATGGTAATATTTGCATCCCCTTTTTCAAGTTTTGATATCTGTGTTTTTTGCACCCCAAGAATACGCCCAAGCCTTGTTTGGGAATAATTCCTAAGATTCCTCAAAGCTTTGATAATCCTTGATATAACACCTTTTTCCAGAGGAACCTCTAGGGAATATTCTTTTTCTTTAGATGTTTCATCTTTGGTATCAGATGGCTTACTTTTACTTTGGTCCTGCTCACTTTCCATGATGATGTTGGCGATGATAAGTATAGGTTTTCAAAAAATTTAATTTCTTTTTCTTTCTGCAAGTAATTTATATTAATACCGGGTTTTATTGAAATATTTCGGGGAATTGAAGTGTCAAAATTATTGAACTATTTTATTTAATAATACATTTAAATATTATTTTGTTAAAATATAGTAAACCTTTAGGTAAACAGGTGAATTTTAACTCACCTATGGTTATCTTAAAAGGGAACACTTCTTTTTAAAGGGATTTATTTTTGTACTTGTTTTATAAATATATTGCGATAAAATAAATATTAGGAACTTAAGATGGTTTATTTTTTTATTTTATATAATAAATTTTGTTTATATATTTAGCTAATATTTTAAACAAAATGATTAACTATTAGAATATAAATATATAAGGAAAATACTTAATTTTATTCAAAAAAAAATAAATTAGGATAATCCCCAGCATTATTTTATGAAGTATCTAAGGTCCATATTATTAATTGATGATGATTCTATATCAAATTATTTGGTTAAAATACAATTAAATTCACTTAAGAAACAATATCCCTATCAGATTGCAAGCAATGTTGCAGAAGCTTTGACCTATTTAAAAACCCTAAGCAAATCCTCCAAAGTATTGGTTTTATTGGATATCCACATGCCGGTTTTAAATGGATTTGAATTTCTAGAGCATCTTAAAAATAACAAAGAAATTGATATAGATCTTTTGGATATTGTTATTATTAGCTCAAGTATAGCCCAGGTGGATGTTGATAAAGCCAAATCAATTGGTATTCATAAATTTTTAGTCAAACCCATATTACTAGAAAACCTTCAAGAAATCATAAATGATTTTGAATTGGTTTAAAGGCATGCTCCAAAGTTTTCCTGATAAGTAATTTTCCTATCTAGCTTCATATTGTGCCTAAATGCTCTTACAAAAATTAAGGCACTTACAAATATTAAAGTGATAATTGATGGGTACAATAATATCATCACATAAATAAAAAAGCACTTACAATTTTTACATCGTAAGTGCTTGATCATCAGTGGAGAATATCGGAGTCGAACCGACGACCTCTTGCATGCCATGCAAGCGCTCTAGCCAGCTGAGCTAATCCCCCGTTGAGAACACAAAT
>JALZND010000037.1:0-3749 GCA_030857845.1 Bacteroidota bacterium
GCTCTATTGGCTATTTTGTATATAATCAAGTAATTGGGTTGAAATTGCTTCAACCAATTACTTTAAATGATTAATCAAGGTGAAGCTTCAATGAATGGCTTCTTGAACTGTGTCTCAACCTTCTTGTAGCTTTTTCTTTGATTTGGCGCACCCTTTCACGCGTCAGATTGTATTTGAGGCCAATCTCCTCTAGGGTCATGGCGTGTTCTCCATTAAGTCCAAAATAAAATGCAATTACATCCGATTCTCTTTTTGTAAGCGTAGCAAGAGCCCTTTGGATATCCTTCTGTAATGAATCTACCATCATCCCTGAATCAGGTTTTTCCTGATTATCGTCAGAAAGCACATCTAACAAGCTATTTTCCTCTCCATTAACAAAAGGTGCATCCATAGATACGTGTCTTCCAGAAATTTTCAAATTAGCTGAAACCTCTTCTGCTGTGATATCCAGCTCTTCAGCCAGCTCTTCAGGTGATGGCTCCCTTTGGAATTTTTGCTCCAGATCAGAAAATGCTTTCGATATTTTAGTTAGGGAACCCACCCTGTTTAAAGGAAGCCTTACAATCCTGGACTGCTCAGCAAGTGCCTGCATAATAGATTGACGGATCCACCAAACAGCGTATGAAATAAATTTAAAACCCCGAGTCTCATCAAAACGTTTAGCGGCTTTTATTAGCCCAAGGTTGCCCTCGTTGATTAAGTCACCAAGCGTAAGCCCGCTATTTTGATATTGTTTTGCAACAGAAACAACAAACCTAAGATTGGCTTTGGCCAGTTTTTCAAGTGCTATTTGATCGCCTTCCCTTATTTTTCTTGCCAGTATTACCTCTTCATCAGATGTGATTAAGTCCACTTTGCCTATTTCTTGTAAATACTTATCAAGAGATTGACTTTCTCGGTTGGTAATCTGTTTACTGATCTTTAATTGTCTCATGAATACAATGTATAGTGAATACTATCTAAAATGAATTTATATGATTCTTAATGTGAAAAATATTACCATGATCAAGCTTTTCCTGAAGGTTGTACAGAAATCTTTCTGTTATTTAAATAGTATGCAGGAAATGATGATGTATAATTATTAATGGAACATTAAAAAATTACTCTTTTTTGCAAAGGTACACAATTTATTTGAGTAATTTTTCAATAATATTCTGATTTAATAAAGTTTTTAACATTTATATGTTTTTAATATTATTAATAGGTAACGGCCTACAATTGTGA
The DNA here is from genome assembly GCA_030857845.1 of Bacteroidota bacterium. Taxonomy (GTDB): domain Bacteria; phylum Bacteroidota; class Bacteroidia; order Cytophagales; family Cyclobacteriaceae; genus JALZND01. The sequence continues at coordinate 1,225 of JALZND010000037.1, forward strand.
CCCACCAATAAGTTTTTTATTTAGATATCCAAACACTTATATGGCAAATAAAGTTTTTGATCTTAAAAATTTATTTGAAATATTAAGGCAAACCTCCTTCCTCATTTTTATATTCTTGAATTTGTTTTACAGTTAAGTTCCTTATAATCTTGATGTTATAGTAATTCAGGATTCTTTCGAAGACATCCTTCATCCAATCAAATACATTTACTCCATTTCTCTTGCAGGTGTCCATCAGGGAAAGCATGCCTGCCGCCACTTCTGCCGCCTGGTGCGATCCGCAAAACAAAAAATTTTTTCTTATGACGGCCAGGGGCCTGATGGCGTTCTCGTGGTTAAGAAAATTTAAATTTTTGATTCATAAAAAAATATTCTACATTTTAAAAAAATATAACATCAAGTAATTTTTTTTTCAGCTCCAACATCAGCACTCCACTTCCAAATTTTTTGCAATTACCAATGTAAAAAACCAGCTCTTTAATAAACACTTCCAAACTTCCAAAACTCAGCAAAAGGAAGAAAAAATCCAGAATATAAACCCAAAAAAGCGGAAGATTGTATTGTCTTCCGCTTTAAATTATTTATTGGGCTGGGGCGTCATCCTTAAATAAGATTTTACCCTTCTGTGGCCTTTAGGGAATTTAGCATCAATATCCTCATCCAAAATCGACGGTGCAATAACAACATCCTCTCCATCTTTCCAGTTTGCGGGTGTGGCCACACTATAATTCGCCGTAAGCTGCAAAGAATCAATAACCCGCAAAAGCTCATCAAAATTCCTTCCTGTGCTTGCAGGATAGGTCAGCATTAATTTTATCTTCTTGTCAGGCCCAATAATAAAAACTGACCTTACAGTAGTGTTTTCAGTTGAATTGGGATGAAGCATATCATATAAGGTGGCAATATCCTTATTAGGATCTGCAATTATAGGGAAGTTCATATTGCAAAGTTGTGTTTCGTTGATGTCCTTAATCCAACCCTTATGTGAATCTAGATTGTCGACACTCAAAGCAATTACTTTCGTTTTTCTTAGATCGAACTGTGTTTTATATTTTGCCACTGTACCAAGCTCTGTTGTACATACTGGTGTATAATCTGCTGGGTGCGAAAATAATATAGCCCAACCTGAGCCGATCCATTCATGAAAAATTATAGTTCCTTCAGTAGTTTCTGCTGTAAAGTCGGGGGCAATATCTCCTAAACGTAATGACATAAAATTTCCTCCTTGATTAATTGTTAAATATAAAGTACCAAATTATGGAATTAAAAGAACACTAAATTTTTTCCACAGTATTTTCTTAATTCATAAACCATTATTATTTTAATTATAAAGTTTATATCAGTAAAAGCCATAACCTTTTAAAATGTTAAGACATGGGCATAATAATTTTATATGAAAATAAAGAGGAAAGGTCCACATGCTTCAATCCCATAAAAATTAAAGTTTTTATTGTGGTTAGGTTTGTAAAGAAAAACAAAAATTTCTGTACACCGTCTTCTGTAGATAATGTAGTTTTATATAGATATATAGATCCAAAATAAGAATTGCTGCCTTTCCTTAATTAATCCAGTTCAGGAAGAACAAATTCATCCAAAACACTCTTTTCAGCCATTAGCTTTTCTATATCGTCTGTCGAACGGGGAGACAGGTTGGAAAGTAGCTCATAACCACTTTTGGTTATCAGGATATCATCTTCTATTCTTATGCCGATGCCCCACCATTTTTTGTCACAAGGGCTTCCTTCCGGGATATAGATACCAGGCTCCACAGTAAAGACCATGTTTTCTTCCATTTTATCATAAAAGCCCCTGTCGTGTACATCAAGGCCTATATGATGGGAAACCCCATGGGGGAAATAATTATGTGCCTGGTTTTCATTCCTGATGATGCCAAGTTTTACAAGGCCTTTATTTACAACATCACGTGCAAGTTCATCATTTTTATAGAAGGGGCTACCAGGTTTACAATTTGTAAAAGAGGCTTCCTGAGCATGCAACACAAGGTTATAAATAGCTTTTTGTTCAGGGGTAAATTTACCGTTTGCAGGAATGGTCCTGGTCACGTCGGCTGTATAGCCCCTATACTCTGCCCCAAGGTCCATCAAGACCATATCGTTGCCTACGGTTTGTTTGTTGTTGGTGATGTAATGAAGCACGCATGCATTTTCACCTGCACCAACAATGGAAGGATAACCTTCATATTCTGCCCCATATTTTTTATAGACAAATTCATGTATTCCCTGGATTTCTGTTTCTGACATGCCCGGATGCATGGCTTTCATGACTTCATTTTGTCCTATTGTACTTATGTTAATAGCTTTTTTTAACAATTTAATTTCTTCAGGTGTTTTTATTTCCCGCAGGGAGGTCATCAAGGCATCAAGTATTTTGGTGTCATGGTTTAATTTTGGGTTATTGATTTGCCCGGTAACCTTAATGCGGTCTTCAGGGGTTTTGGCATTTATATAAGCTAAAATTACTGGGTCATTTTTTAATTCTGGAGTGCTTCTTAAATGTTTTTGGAT
>JALZND010000037.1:3759-14745 GCA_030857845.1 Bacteroidota bacterium
CTGCGCAACATCTTGGTTTTCAGCTGTATTATTGTTTTGGATTAAATCATAGATGATTTTTTTTCCACCATCCGACCCTGTAGGATAAGCTATTTTTTCTTTAAATTGATTTTTTAGGTCATAAAGGTCTGCAGGGTCTTTTTTATCGTCATCCACATCGGTTTTAAAATTAAAAAACAGCACCTTGTCGAAAGAACTAAAAGCAATATTGTAATTTTTGAAATCTTTGCCTTCAAAAGCATGGTTAAAACCTAATTGCTGCTTTACCCCTTCAGTACCCAACCTCCTGCCATTCCATTGCTCCATTTTAGGGTCTCTTTTCTGTACAAAAATCACCTCATTGTAAGGCTGGTTTTTAGCATCCTTTTGTTCTTGTGAAAATATCAACAGAACTGAATTTGGCTCTTTATATCCTGTAAGATAAAAGAAATCGGGATCCTGGTGATAATGAAAATCCACATCATTGGCGCGGTTTTTTATGGGGTTTGCAAAATACACAGCCACGGAATTGGCTGGCATTGATTTCCTCAATGCATCCCGCCGTTGTTTGTGAAACTCTTTGGAGAGATAATCTGTGGGGGTATCTTTTTGGCTAAAGCCGTAAATTGTATTAAATAGAAGAAATGTAAATAGCAGGTTATATTTTATAAATTTCAGCATACTTAAATTATTTTCACGAAAGGTAATTGGGTGCTTGTTAAATTTATACCCAACAACATTTAAACTATAAAAATAATTTTAAATTATGATTCTTTTTTAGGATATTTTGTGATGTTATTGTTAAAATCGCTAATAGCAACGGGAGAACCTTCGGGACTGATAAATTGAACTTGTTGCCGGGGATATACAGATAGGATTTTATCGGCATATTCAGGTTTGTTCAATTCTTCTGTGATCAACAGAGTAAGCTCGCTTTTCCATTTCCTCCTTTCCCTGGCCCCAACAAGGTACCTTATTGTGATATCAGTCCCTGATTCTTCCGAAGATATAAATATCTGGGGTTTTTCGGCTACAGCATCGTGCAGTCCTGCCCTCTTTAAAATTTGGCCATACATTTTGGCAGGCGCTATCATATAGTTTCCCAGCAGGCCTGTGGCAATTTTTTCCAGGACCCCCATAGCAAATTTTATATCCGATTCGTTTGCCACCTGGACCGCAAGCTCGTCCCAAACATAAGGAAAATCCCCTGTTAAATTAACAACAGTTCCTGACAAGATCTCATTATTTGGGAAAGTCACCATTCTTCCAGTAGGCTGTTCTGCATGAACAAATCCTGCCCGGTAAGGTGCGCCAATTTCCCAAACCGTGGTAGTGAGGAAATCTATGCGGTAAACATCACCAAAAACCTCTCCCACACTTATCCTGTCACCAACCCTGTAGTACCTTTGGAAAGAATTGAGCAGCCAGCCTGTAAAACTTTCGATAGGGGTTTGCAAAGACCATGAAAGTGCAAGTCCAATCAATCCTAAAGACCCAACCAATGCCCGTATATCACCAGCCACAACACTTAGTGCCACTCCAATGGAAAAAAGCCAAACAGCTATTACTACTAATGTGATAACTGCCCCTGAGCTTTCCCAATGCCCAATTGCTTTACCCAATAAAAACCTGAAAAGGCGGGCAAAAAGCCAGGCAAGTATCAATGCACCGATTGCAACCAGGATCTTTGGCAAATTGGAATATAGGCCTTCCCATAAATTGCGCACAGTGCCTATTGCTTCATCTGTTGCAGCCTTTCCTAAAGGTGAAGCCTTACCGTTCCCTTCCTCTGTTTCACTTTCTTGTTCATCCCCGATAGGGCCCTCTGTAGCTTCTTTATCAATTAATCTTGTAGTATCTGGGTTTTCTTCTACTAATACAGTATCAGTTCCGTTTTGGGTAAGGCCAGCTTCGCCTGGGGTAAGCATTATAAGAAGCAGGCCTGTAACAGCAACAGCAAGGATGGAAGCTTGACGAAATTGCTTTAAGCTATTTTGAGCCCCTTTTACCGCAGAGCCACGTCGTTTTCGAGGCATTTTCTTCCGGGTTCTCCTGGTGATGGCACGAGCCCGGGCAGGAATTTTTTGGGTTGGGTGCTTCCTTATAAATTTTTTGTTATTGCTACGCTGGGGCATTAAAATTCAATTTGAGTTTTAATTTATAAATATTTGTTCAACTAATATTTTATAAAACTGTTCGAGGAGAGGATAGAAGTGTGAGTAAGTGAATGAGTGGGTTGGGTTGCGGATAGGGAAATTTGTAATGGAATATTAGATTAGCTAATTTTATATGCAATAAAATTGCATTTATATAGTGCATTTTATATTTTGTTAAATATGCGTACAACAGCCATCATTTTGAAGGCTTTGACATAGCTTTTCTTTCTCTTTTACTCATAGTAATAAATTAGAGAAAAGACCAGCAACGTCACATACATAAACGTTGTATGCCATATGGTTAACACTATGAAGAAAATACTTGTCATTTTATTCGTTTTCATTTCAAATTCAGCCTTTTGCCAAGAGTTTTTGAATCTCGATTTTGAATATGAAATTCAGGGAACTGAAGTCCCTCAAAAATGGAATTTTGTAAAAAATGGATATGAAATAAAGCTCGATAAACAAGAAAAATTTAATTTGAGTAAAAGTCTTATAATAAGAAGTAAGAATCCGAAGAAAGACGATTTTGGTGGATGCTCAATGACTTTTCCAATTGAGTTAGTCAAAGGGAAAGGCATTGAATTCAAAGGCAAAATTAAGACAGAGGAGGTTAAAAATGGCTTTGCAGGAATTTGGTGGAGTGCATATAACAATGAGGGGTCGGTTGGATTTGATAACATGCAGGATAGAGGTTTAAAAGGCAGTAATGATTGGACTGAAGTTTCAATAAAAATGAACATAGTCAATTCAGCAACTCACATAGCATTTGGGGGAATGTTATCGGGTCAAGGCACCGCATGGTTTGATGATTTCGAAATATTCGTAGAAGGGGAAAAGTTCATTGACCTAAAACCAAGAACTGCAGGGCCAAGCAAAGATGAGCTAATGTGGTTAGAGAAACACATACATTCATTTAAAACCTACGATCCCAAAGATACATTGATCGAAGATCTGAAGGTATTAGACAAACTAATTGGAGACTCAAAAGTTGTGGCTTTGGGAGAAGTTACTCACGGTTCGAGTGAAATATTCAAAATGAAGCACCGAGTTATTAAATACCTTGCCGAACACAGAGCTTTTAATATTTTCTCTATTGAAGCCAATATGCCTGAGTCATATAAACTCAATGAATATGTAATTGGTGGTAAAGGAAACCCAATCGAGTTAATAAAGGGAATGTACTTTTGGACTTGGCAGACTCAAGAGGTTTTGGATATGGTAGAATGGATGAAGGAATACAATCTAGCAAACCAAAAAATCCATTTCACAGGTTTTGATATGCAATTTTATCAGGGAGCTATCAAAGAGTTAGAAAAATCTTTCTCTGACCAAGAGAAAGCGTATGAAACATTATCAACATTAAAAAAAACACTGTATGTTGTAAAAACAACTCACCAAATAATCGTCTCGAAAGAGGATAGAGAGAACATTAATCGAATATTAAATTCAATTAACAATTTTATTGCCGAGTCAAAGAAGTCGAAATCTGAAATGGATTGGCTGTATCAAAATGTCAGAATAATAGAGCAGTATTTAGACCAGAATGTTGCTTCGCGTGACAAATATATGGCAGAAAATCTTCTATGGATCAAGGATCAAAATCTTGGATCAAAAATTGTAATATGGGCTCATAATGGCCATATTGAGGAAACTGGATATAGTATGGGCAAATATCTTTCTGATACTCTCGACACTGATTACTTAACAATTGGGTTTGCCTTTCACAATGGCTACTACACTGCAACAGGAAATGATGGGCTGACAAGTTATGAAGCACAAAATTCCTATATCGGAACATATGAAAACTTTTTCAACGCTATCAATGTGCCAATTTTCATTTTAGACTTACGAACTATAAAAGAGAAAGCCTCCGAAAATAGTAAGTGGTTACTAGATAAATTAGGATTTAGAAATGTTGGAGCCATGAAGATGGAGAATGAATTTTCCGCAACCAACCTAACCCAAGATTTTGATTTGATAATATTTGTTAATGAATCCACAAGTTCAACACTATTAAAATAAAAATACGGCACACAATCATGTAGACGGCCTTGAGCCATAAACCACGGTACGCCCTAGTGTCTCGGTCCATGATTCAAAGGTGATCGGAGAACAGTTGGACGAAAAGGACAAGGGCGAGGAGTTTTATTCCGACAGTGCATATATAGGAGAAAAAGCCGAAAACATCTATAAAATAAAAGATGTGATCAACCTTTTCCATGAAAAGGCTATAAAAACAATCCATTGAATGAGGCACAAAAAGCAAACAACAAGGAAAAATCAAAGTACGTGCCCGGATGGAACATATTTTCGGATTTTTAGAAAACAGGATGAACGGTTCCTTTATCAGGACGATAGGAATGGAAAGGGCAAAAGCAAAAATCGGGTTAATGAACATAGTATACAATATTTGCCGTTGTACCCAGCAAAAAAATGATTTCCATAGGATAACTACGCCCTTTTGAAAACAATCAAAATTATAAACTATTGATATACAGAAACATGTGAATTAACTACACTTTAAGGATGAAAAAGCAGACACGAATAGGATGACTGAAAAAAAATTAAAAAACCCTTTAATGCTTTACAACCCTTTTAAAAATGAGTTTTTAGAAGTGACCCTTTAATGAATAATAGAAGATTGAGAAAAATAATTAAAATTCAGAAGCCTAAATGCTTTTTCTAAAATATCAGAAAGTTATTACTGCAAAAAAAACATAGTTATTTAGGATTGTGTTGCAATAACTCCATAAGTCATTTTATCAATGTAATCCTTGGAATAAGTTCTAGTTGCCCCAGCTGGCGCATCCGTGTTGTGTGTGTATCATAATTAGATATAATCTATTTCAAGTATTCCTTTCCTCCACTATATCTATTGGACTATTCTGCTCTTTCAGGAATTTTTAGCTATGAAGTTCATAATTAGTTCAGAAGTTTATGAGTTCTTAGTTCCATAGTTCTTACCTAGTTTAGTAGTATTTCCTTCAGGATTGCTCAGAAAATTCAAACAATCAATCCACGGAATTTTAAGACTTATCAATTAGAACATAAAATTGTAAACTAAGATCTGTAAACCAAGAACTTTGATCTAAAAACTGAGAACTGTGAACTGTGAACTTAAAAACTAAACTTAATTTCACAGCGCTCTCCTTCCAGCTTTTTTGCCTCATCAGCAATGTTAAAGGATTTTTTGGCAATTTTCATTTCTTCCCTGGATTCAAAATATATTCTTCTTCTTTCCCTCGCCTCAACAAACCTCCTCAAATCTTCCTTGTTTTCCAATATAAGCGCTGGCACTTTTAATAATTTATTATCATCCCCTTTTGCAACCAAGGTAAAATAACTGGTATTAGTATGTTTTACAGAACCTTGCATTACATTTTCGGCAGTAACTTTTATACCTATTACCATGCTGCTATTGCCCACATAATTGATTGATCCCTTCATACTTACCAGTTCACCAACCTCCACAGGTTGCAGGAAATCCACATTGTCTACTGAAACGGTGACACAATATGCTCGGCTGTGTTTGCTTGCACAAGCATAAGCTACTTTATCCATTAAGCTCAACAATATGCCTCCGTGAATTTTCCCGCCAAAATTAGCATAACTGGGAATCATTAGTTCTGTAATTGTAGTGCGGGAGGCACTTACAGGTTTTGCATCAATCATGGTTATAACAAAAAATTAAAAAAGGCAAAACGCCTCTTCTTAATGCAAATATATTATAAAATGATGCCTTTTAATGAAATTCTAATTATGGATTTTAAAATTAAATTTCATGACTAAAGGTTTTTTCTTTAAAATGTAACCAACAAGGCTTCCTTTAGGAAGCACATTTTGGAATATTTAGTTGCTGAAATTCTTAAAAGTAATATTGAATCCCAATGTTTGGGGAAAATGAATCTGGTCCAAATTTAAAATTGGAGTTCACAGTTTTCAAACTACGATTTTCAGGATTTTTTGAAGACCTGCTTTCAAATTGAATGCCTACAAATGAAAGTTCCAAGCCTATTTTTTCAGTTGGAAAAAATATAAATCCAGGGGAGATATATAAACCAACAAGAGACGTATTGTTCCCTTGAAGGGTCCTGGTTGGCTCTATTTTTTTGCTTCCTCCGGCACCCACGCTTATCATTCCTTCGCCAAAAATATAAAACTGTTCACCAAGCGATTTGTAAACCCTTGCAAAAGGGCTAAGGGCTATCATGTTTTCTTTATAGATATCAGGATTCCCATTTTGTGTATTCCCCCAATATTGTAAAGCCACTCCTACTGCCAGGCCATCTGATATAAAATATCCTATCCTTGGCCCAAAGGTTAAAGAATTTGAATTTTGAGTTTGAACCGGAGCAGAACCGTAATGGGACATTGTGGAACTGGAAGTAAAATTTACTGTTCCGCCTAGTGATTTTGTCCCCTGGCTTATTTGCGCTTTAGCAGTAAATGAGAAACATATTGCACCTATTAAAATAAGCAATGACTTTTTCATAATTTTAAGTTAAATTTTAACAAAACAATATAAAAAAGGCAATAAAAAAACATTCAAAATTATTATATATTACATGGTATTGATCAAGGACCATATTTGCCCATAAACTAAGTTACGCCCCCCATTTGGCATGTTGATTTTATTTTGAGCCTGCTTAATTATTTTTCAACTTACCGTAGAACCATTGGCTACTTTATTTTCAGTGTGTAAAAAATTAAGCTTTCCGTCTTTATCTTCCGCCATCAAGATCATCCCTTTTGATTCAATGCCCATAATTTGTCGTGGAGCAAGATTTACCAACATGGTCACCTGCTTACCAATAATATTTTGTGGTTCAAAATGCTCTGCAATACCACTTACCACAGTCCTAGTATCAATGCCTGTATCGACCTTTAGTTTGAGGAGCTTTTTGGATTTAGCCACCTTTTCTGCCTCTAGAATAGTGCCCAGGCGGATATCCATTTTGGAAAAATCATCAAATGTTATTTCCTCTTTTGATGGAACCACAGGTTTATTTGCCAATTCATTTTCCATTTTTGTGTCACTAAGTTTTTTTACCTGTTGTGCAACCACAGTATCTTCAATTTTTTCAAACAACAATGCCGGGGCATTTAGTTGATGTGCCGCCTTTAGCATATCTTCTTTACCTGCATCATGCCAATTAAGTGCTCCCACCCCAAGCATATTCTTGATTTTCACCGATGTAAATGGCAAAAAAGGTTCTGCCACCACAGCAAGGCTGGCAACAATCTGTAGGCTTATATTCAAAATTGTCTTTACCCTGTTTGCATCCGTTTTTATAACTTTCCAAGGTTCCGAATCGGCCAGGTATTTATTTCCTAAACGGGCAAGATCCATCACCAGGGAAAGTGCCTCCCTAAACCGGTATGATTCTATAGCATTGGAGATCAGCATAGGAAATTCCTGCATTTTACGCAAAACCTCCTGATCAAATTCAGTTAATTCCCCTCTTTGTGGTACAGTCCCTCCATAATATTTATCGGTCAATACAAGTGCCCTATTGATAAAATTACCAAATATGGCCAATAGTTCATTGTTGTTTCGTGCCTGAAAATCTTTCCAGGTGAAGTCGTTGTCTTTGGTTTCGGGTGCATTGGCACACAATACATAGCGCAATACATCTTCCTTGCCAGGAAATTCCTGCAGGTATTCATGCAGCCATACGGCCCAATTTCTTGATGTTGATATTTTGTTGCCTTCCAGGTTGAGGAATTCATTTGCCGGAACATTTTCAGGTAAAATAAAATCCTCATGTGCCTTCAGCATCACAGGGAAAATAATACAATGAAAAACAATATTGTCTTTACCTATAAAATGGTTCAACTTGGTTTGATCCGATTTCCAATATGGCTCCCAGTCTTTCCCTGTTTTTTGAGCCCAGTCTTTTGTTGCTGATATATAACCAATGGGTGCATCAAACCAAACGTATAAAACTTTCCCTTCCGCCCCTTCAGCAGGAACAGGAACGCCCCACTCAAGGTCTCGTGTTACCGCCCTTGGCTGCAGGCCCTGGTCTATCCATGATTTGCATTGCCCATATACGTTGGCTTTCCATTCTTTGTGCCCTTCAATGATCCATTCCCTCAGCCAAGGCTCGTATTTGTCCAAAGGGAGGTACCAGTGTTTTGTTTCTTTGAGGATAGGCTGCTCACCGCTCAACATGGACCTTGGATTTATAAGGTCGGCAGGGCTTAGCGTAGAGCCACATGATTCGCACTGGTCGCCATATGCCTCTTTATTTCCGCACCTGGGGCATGTACCTACTATATACCGGTCTGCCAGGAATTGCTGGTTCTTTTCATCAAAATATTGCTCTGAAGTTTTTTCTTCAAAAACACCTTTCTCATGCAGCGTTACAAAAAAATCTGATGCAGTCTGGTAGTGCACCTGAGCGGAAGTACGGCTATAAATGTCGAAGCTGACGCCAAAATCTTCAAAAGATTTTTTGATCATCTGGTGGTATTTATCTACAACTTCCTGCGGGCTAACCCCTTCCTTTTTTGCCCTTATTGTTATGGGAACACCGTGTTCATCAGAACCACATACAAATAGTACATCTTTTCCAGAAGCCCTTAAATATCGGGCATAAATATCAGCAGGGATGTATACACCAGCAAGGTGGCCGATATGGACAGGGCCATTTGCATATGGCAGAGCGGCAGTGATGGTATTACGGGTAAATTGTTTATCTGGCATTATAAATAAAAAGTCTTTAAATCATATTAACTGGATTCAAAGGTAAGAGATTATTTATTTCTAAAAAATTACCAGCTTTTTCATATCAGGTTACTGATACCAGGCTACTGTGCTTATTAATTTTTTGTTATACCGGGAATTCTACTACGAATTGGTAATACTATTGGTTTCGTCTAAAAATTCTACTGTTCCACCTAATTTTTCAGCACAAACCTTTATCATATAAAGGCCTAGCCCGGCAGATTGTGAGTTATTTGAAGCTTTGGAAAAGATTTCGAAAAGGTTCATGGCCTCCTTATTCAAACCAATACCATTGTCAATAGCCCGTATTTGAATAGAATCATTTTAACTTTTGGCACCTATTGAAAACAAATTGGTCTTTTTCTCCAACCCTTTTATGGAATTTTATGGCATTTTCTATCAGGTTATGGAAGATTATATTTAAAATACGGGGATCAGATTTAAAGTTGATGTTTTCATCTATGTGTATATCAAACCTTATATTTTCAAAACCATCCTGCACTTGATTTTCATTTAGGATATCATGCACCAAAACCTCAAATTCCATTTTCTATTTCATTATTCTTTATATCTATAACCGTCAGAAGCCTTGTAAGGGTATTGTTGAGGTGTTTAGCATTGGTATTGAGCATTTCAAAATAATGTATTGCATTTTTATGCTTAATTTCAACCAAGGCAATATTGCAAATACCCATTAATCTTGCCAAAGGCCCCCTAATATCATGTGACGTTTTATAGATAAAAGTAGCGTATTCTTTTATGGCTTCTTTCAATTTTTTATTGGTTATTCCCAGTTCAGCTGTCTTGGCTTTTACCAACTCATCAAGTTGATCATTTATGTTGCATAATTGCTGATTATGTTCATGGATCATTGATTGTGCAATTTCCAATTCTTTGATGTTCTTTTCCTCTTCGGCCATTTGGATATCACTAAGGCTTCGGGCAAGTTTTTCGTTGAACAATACCTCTTTCAGGGCATTGGCTTTGTTCAAATAAGAATATGCACCATCATGATCGTTAAGTTTTGCATAGATTTTTGCGTAAAGGTCATAGTTGTAGCAAATGCAAGGAATCAATGGCCGTAATTATTAGATCATTTGTATCAATTACGATTTCTGCTTTCAGGGTCAAGTTTGGGATCAGGGTAAAAAACAGAAATGCGAGAATGAAATTTTTCATTTTTAGAATGATCCGGTAAGGTTGCTTATTTGATTTCTGGTATATATAAAATTTACATTTTTTGGTAACCATAAATTTTACCTTAATTTTTTGGTTACTTCTTTGTTTTTAGATTTTAAACATGATTATAAAATTTTTGCGTGCAAACAAAATATTTTTTTAAACATTATTGTGTAATGATGAACTCTTAAATATTATTCTTACCTTTGCAGGCTCAAAAGAATAGCTTACATGCAAAGCATTAGAAATATCGCAATTATTGCACACGTTGACCATGGGAAAACAACATTGGTTGACAAAATTATCCACGCATCTTCGATCTTCAGGGAAAACCAGGAACAAGGTGAACTGATCCTGGACAACAATGACCTTGAAAGGGAAAGAGGCATCACCATTCTGGCAAAAAATGTTTCTGTTAGATATAAAGATATAAAAATCAACATAATAGATACTCCGGGCCACGCAGACTTTGGCGGGGAGGTTGAAAGGGTTTTAAAAATGGCTGATGGCGTCCTGCTTCTGGTAGATGCATTTGAAGGCCCTATGCCTCAGACAAGGTTTGTATTAGGCAAAGCCTTGGCTTTAGGCCTTAAGCCTATTGTTGTGGTGAACAAAGTTGACAAAGAAAATTGCCGGCCGGACGAAGTACATGAGCAGGTTTTCGACCTGATGTATAACCTTAACGCTACTGAAGAGCAGCTAGATTTCGTAACCATGTATGGATCTTCGAAGCATGGCTGGATGAGCACAGACTGGAAACAACCTACTGACAATATCATCCCATTGTTGGATTCTATAGTTAAAAATATTCCACCTGCACCTTATAAAGAAGGTATTCCGCAGCTTCAAATCACCTCCCTTGATTATTCTTCTTTCGTGGGCCGTATTGCCATAGGAAGGGTATATCAGGGAACTATAAAAGAAGGAGCACCAATGGGC
>JALZND010000299.1:0-3971 GCA_030857845.1 Bacteroidota bacterium
CGTCTATTGAAGCTGTACGTTCATGGATATTTTTTATCCCCCTTCCCGAAAAGCCAGCTTTTTCAACATTAAAGCCGTTTCCATTATCAATCACTTTCAGCTCAATGCTTCTTTTGCCCATCAATAGTTTTACAGTAACTTTTATAGCCCCAGAGTGCTTTACGATATTGTTTAAGGTTTCTTGTAAAATCCTATAAAGATTGAAGAGGATGTTGTTTACCGTACATTTTTGTTCTTCTATATATATAAAAGTAATATCAATTCCTGTTAGCTTTTTAATGTCCTCACAAAGCCTTCTGCCTTGTGCTTCAATACTCATCTTTTCTGCCTCCCGGTCTGCGATATTCATGGATATTGACCTTGCTTCATTAATTGCTTTTCCCAACAATTCGTCGAGCAGGTTTATTTTGGCCTCAAGCTCTTCCTTGTCCAGATCATCGGTAATCTGATTGAGGTTAAATTTTATGGCTACCAACATCTGCCCAATCCCATCATGGATTTCCCTTGCCACCCTTTTCCTTTCTAGCTCCTGGCCTAAAAGAATGGCCATTTCCGAAGCTTCCTTAAAGGAGATATCATTTATCAGGCATAAAATAGAAATTACTTCACCTTCATGGTTAAAAAATATAGTATTATAGCACTCGGCATAAATAATTTTATCTTCCTTTCCAATCATCTTCACATTGATGATGCTTTTGTGCAGGTTTCCATTTAATAAAATCTTTATATTGTCTTCAAATTTTTCCCATTCGCCATTTACAAAAAGCTCAATATCTGATATTTTTTTACCAAGAACTTTAGAAGCTTTTTTATTAAAAAGGGTATTTGCATGTGCCGACCATTGTATAATATCCAACTTTTCATCAAGCTCAACCACTGCGAGGGGCGAATTCTCAATATGGAAATTTAACCTAAGATTTGTCTGGAACAGCTCCAATTCAAATTTCTTCCTCTGAATGGAATAAATAATGGATTTAATTAAGATTTTGGAATCAAGTTCGTCTTTAAGAATATAATCCTGAGCCCCCATCCTTAAGGAAGTATATGCAAAATCGGATTGAACCGATCCAGTCAAAATAATAATAGGGGTTGAACCAGAAACCTTTGCAATTGTGGTCAGCGTGTCCAGGCCTTCACTGTCTGGCAAGCCAAGGTCCAATAAAATGATATGATAATTTTCTTTTTTAAGCTGATTTATGCCTTCTGAAAGGTCAAAAGCTTGGGAAACAATAAATTTATAATCTATATTGTTGACCAAATTTACCCTCAGTACTTCATTGTATAGTGTATTGTCCTCAATACAAAGAACTTTTAAATAAAAATTTTCAGATTGGTATTCACTAAAATTTCCTTGTGAAGTGAAGGTAGGCCCCATATGGTTGGCAGAAGGAGAGTTTTTTATATTATTTTCTTATCATTTTCAAACTCAAGATGGTGGTTAAAAGCTTCCAACTCTGCAGCACATACCATAAAACTTCTTTTTATGATTTGGGAATGATGCCTTATTTCGTCAAGATTAATTTGCTGCTTGGCTAAACTATTAATGGATTCAAAATTTAATTTAAGGTGTTCGATTCCCAATAATTTTAAAGAAGATTTAAACTTGTGGGTTAACTTATGGATTTTTTGAAAATTACCGTCTTCAATTGCCTGGACAATGTCAACATCATATTCTTTTACCTGGATCAGGAATACATCTATAATTTCTTTTAATGTTTCAAGCTGGCCATTGATCAGGCTGTACAACCGGGTAAGATTATAATATTTGCCACTTAAATTTGGTATTAAAGGCAAGTTTTGTTTTTCGTCTACATCAGGATTATGTGCCATCATCAAGTAAATTTTTAATTGACTATATCTTTCTCAATACTTGAAGAATTTACATCTAAATTATATATATTCATAAGGAAATTTTTCATGGTATCTCCTGATGAGATAATATATTTTAGGTATTTCCTGCACTCTTCATCTTTGACTCGTTTTTCAAGTATTTCGGAGAAACTGACTATGGTATGCAGGGGTGCCCTTAATTCATTACTTATTATATCAATCAAATTGGTGTTGTTTCCGTCAAAATCTTTCTGGAAGCCCGGTTGTATGGTCCCAATAATCCCCGTTTTTTCACCATATTGACTGGTGATGGGACGACAGCAAAAATGAAATATATTTCCATCAATATTTACTTGGCCAGTATGCTCCTCACCTTCCAGTGCGCATTTTATTCCTTTTTGGAGTTCTGGGAAAAATTTGAAGATACTGAAAGCAAATTTACCTTTTATATAGCCTTCATCTATTTTAAATTTTTCAGGCATTGGCCCTGTAGAAAAACTTATCAAGCCCTTGGCATTTGTCTCCCATAAAAATAATGAAGAAACAGCAAACACCTTTTCAAATTGTTTTTTTACTTCTTCAAGTTCCGCTTGGACTAACTTTGTATCATGTATATCCACACTATTGCCCAGCCAGTTTACTATGTTCCCTTGGTTATCGAGGCTTGCAACAGCACTAGATTTTAGCCATCTATATTCACCACAAGTAGACCTTTTTATTCTATATTCCATTTCATATGGCTTACCTGTAGAAACGCAATGGCTCCAGGTATCCTGTGCTTTTTCCCTATCTTCAGGATGTAAAAACGAAAGCCATTTCCATCCACTTTCCATTAAATTGGTCATCCCGGTATAATCCTGGAAGCCTTTATTGTAAAAATCAATATTACCTATTTTATCGGCAGTCCAATATAATTGCCTATCGAAATTTGCATCAGCAGCTTCCTGCTCCACACTATTATTCAGCTTTTTTATTAAAAGTAGATTTTCTTCTTTTAGCCTGGAAATATTCCTTGCCAATACAAAAACTTGGTTATTATCAATAATAGTAAAGCTAAAACTTAACCAAATTGCCTTTCCTGATTTATGTATTAGCCTATATTCCAATTCAAAATAAGGAGAGCCATTTTTAAAATTCCCAAAAAAATAAATGTGCTTTTCCTTATCTCCTTGATTTATATAATCTATAAAATATTTTTCAACCAGATCATTTGATTTATATCCGAGAACCTCACAAAAAGATTTGTTGATATGCAAAAATTTACCCTCCCATGAAATGATACAGATCATATCTTGGGACATCTTCATGAGATTGGCTATACTATGATTTAGATTCATGTCCTTTTATATAATTTAAATTTAGGCACGATAAAGCTTAAAAAAAATTAAATACATTCTTCAAAATCACATAGGGGATTTTCTTATAAAACCAAGATGCTTATAAGTATTAAAGATTATATAATTTAAATGTGTACAAAAAAAGGGCAAAATAAATGATTTGGATCCAATACCTGGTGTACTATACAATATTTGGTTACCATTCTCAACTACAGCCGATACACAGTCAATACGGCTGAGGCTTCTTTTGAAAAAAAATAAATATATAAAATTTTTTATATCAGGCTAATAATCAACGATATATTTCAATATAAATAAAATTATTGTACGCAGAATAAAATAATTTAAAATCTGGCAAGATATTTATTATATAATAAGAAGATTGGATTGAACATATGGAATGGAGCATAAACTGCTCCGGAATGCATGCAAATTTAAAAAATTCCCAAATGTGAAAAATAAATTAATTTAATATACATGAAATAACCTTACCTTTTAAATTATACTATCATGAAATCTTTTATCAAGGTTCCGTTTTTAATCATTGCCGCTTTACTCTTTACCGATATATTATCGCCACAAGAAGTTGCAGCCCAAAGATATCAAAATATATCTATGCAGACCTTTTATGATGAACTTTCACCTTATGGTAGTTGGGTTCATAATCCTGATTTTGGATATGTTTGGTTGCCAGATGCTGGTCCAGATTTCCAACCATATGCCTCAAGGGGCCATTGGGTTATGACTGAATATGGAAATACCTGGGTTTCTGACTATAACTGGGGATGGGCACCTTTTCATTAT
>JALZND010000299.1:3981-4932 GCA_030857845.1 Bacteroidota bacterium
GCTATGAATGGGGCCCAGCCTGGGTAAATTGGAGGACCACTAGTGGTTATTATGGATGGGCTCCTTTAGGACCAGGCATGTATGTAAATATGACCGTAAACCTTCCCATCAATTATTGGGTATTTGTTCCTTATGGGTATATTACCAGCCCCAGGATATATAATTATTATGTGCCAAGAAGAAGGGTGACCCATGTATACCATCAAAGTATTGTAATTAATAATGTGTATGTAAACAACAATTATACTTATGTTGCTGGCCCTAGCAGGAATGAAATTGAAAGGACAACACGTAAACGAGTTGTGGTTCGGGAAATAAATAATACTCCTTCCCCTAACAGAACACAGGTGAATAGAAATTCAGTTCAGATCTACAGGCCAAATGTTTCCACAGACCAGGCACAAGCACGACCATCAAGGGTTGCTACTGAAAAGGAAATTCCATCAAGAAGGTCCGCTCAAACTACAGGAAACCTTCGTGATAATAATAATAGCTCTAGAACCTCTTCATCGCCACAAGGACGGAGATCAAATGTATCGGGTGATAATCCAGAAATCAATGCACAACCCCGTGAAGGTGCAACAAGAAATAGGACTGCAACACAAGAGCCTTCAAGGAATGGCACCAGACGAAGTACTTTAGAACAAAATCCTGATCATCAACCAGTTCAAAGGCAGGAAAGGCAAGCTGCCCCGGCAGAACGCAGGCAGGAAACCCAAACCCAGCCTATTCAAAGGCAGGAAAGGCAAGCTGCCCCTGCAGAACGTAGGCAAGAAACCCAAACCCAGCCTATTCAAAGGCAGGAAAGGCAAGCTGCCCCGGCAGAACGCAGGCAGGAAACCCAAAACCAGCCTATTCAAAGGCAGGAAAAGCAAACTGCCCCGGCAGAACGCAGGCAGGAACAAAGAGAAGAACCTGCCCAACGACAAGAGACACAAAGTACCCCTGCAC
>JALZND010000038.1 GCA_030857845.1 Bacteroidota bacterium
CCATACAGGATTACGCCTTTCTGTTACACCCTTTAAAGCGGGACCTACAAATTTTTCATCGAATTTATGGCATGCGATGCAACGGCCTTCAAAAAGGGCTTTGCCTTGTTCTGCTAAAGAGGTGTTGATATCATTTCCCAAATCAACAGTTTTAAAAGGACCAACCCCTGTTTCTGGTGATCCTTGTTGTACTGCTTCTGCGTTTGATGTTGAGGCTGCACCTTCGATGCTAGTAGAACTTTGTTTTTCGGCTTTGTTGTTTGATGAGCATGATGCAACAGCAAAAAAAGCACCTAGTAAAAAAGCTTTTGTAAAATTTTGATAAAATAATTTCATGTATATTGGGTTATAAAATAAAAAATTTCAAATTGTACTTCTTGTTTCAAAAATTGAAATAAACACGAATTGTTGAAAAAATCAAAATGTTCTCCTTTTATTTAAGCAATATGTGAAAAAAAAGTTTATCTTTTATTTATGATATATTTTACTATATTAAAGGACTATAAGATTTTTCTCGGGAGAATTTCAAATAATGAATTCAAAGGCACCCGTTAAAGATATTCTTCTAAATATCGTTTCATATATTTTTGGGTAGCTTTTGCCGAAACATTAGCTTGTTCTGCATAGTCTTCTTTATCTGAAGCAAATATAATAGCCCTCGAAACTGCTACTAACAACCCAATACTTCTATTTAAACCATTTTTACAAACTAATTCCAAATCGCCTCCTTGCGCCCCCACTCCTGGCACTAATAAAAAATGATCGGGTACAATTTCCCGGATTTTGGAAAACATATCCCCTTGTGTGGCCCCCACTACATACATCATATTTTCATCACTTCCCCATTGCATGCTTTTTTTCAAGACCACTTCAAACAGCTTAAAGCCTTCTATTTGTTCCTGTTGAAAATCATTGCTCCCCGGGTTGGAAGTCAATGCCAAAAGTATAACCCATTTATCAGGAAAATTTAAAAAAGGTTTTACCGAATCAGCACCCATATATGGCGCCACAGTTATAGAATGGAAGCCTAAACCTGAAGCTGCAGGATCAAAAAATGCTTTTGCATACATCTCTGAAGTATTACCAATGTCCCCACGTTTTGCATCGGCAATAGTAAAATGCGTTTTTGGGATGTATGCCAAAGTTTTTTCCATACTTTGCCAACCTTGTAAGCCTCTTGATTCATAAAAAGCAGTATTAATTTTGTAAGAAACACAATATTCTGCTGTAGCGTCTATTATTTGTTTATTAAATTCATAAACAGGGTCATCATAGCCTAAAAGGTGTTTTGGGATTTTTTTTATGTCAGAATCAAGGCCTACACTTAAAAAGGATGATTTGCTTTTTATTTGAGATATCAGTTCGGCTTTTTTCATTTTTAACTCTTATAGGGAATAGATAATTGGTGCTGTTACATTCACCAATTAATTAAAGGCTTTAAAATAATGCGCTTAATATTTTATTGAGATAAAAATAAAAAAAGCCGGGAATAACTCGGCTTTTTAAAAGGTAAAAATATTTTGATTTATCGTAAATCAATTACTTCAACTCCTTTGTATTTACTTTTATCAAATTCAAAGAACTTATTGTCAACACTTAAATTTGGGTCAAATGCCACAATTTTATGCGAATATATGTTTCCGGCTGCGTCAAACATCTCCCAGCTTTTTAAGGTTTTATCTTTTTTATCAATTTTCATCCTTACTTTAAAAAACTGGCTGTTGCGATTTTCAGGTATTAGGTCTACGATGCTGTAGGTATGGCCTCCTTCTACCCTATCTTCTAAAAATACATATTTATAACCTTCCCTATAGGCTGAATACATCGTTGAGGGGTTCATATCGCCTTCATTAGGGTTGTAATTGTCAATATTAACTTCATTGGCTTCTGCCAGGTAGGTCCACACGGTTTGGCCGTTATTTATAATTTCCTGTCCCCCAAGTTTTAATCTGAACTTTTCACCTTTTACAATAATTTCCCCCTTCATATCTTCATTCACACCTTCATTCGCATTGTTAAGGGTGTATTCAAAATTAGCTTTATATGCAGGGATACTTTTATATTTATCACTCATGGCGTTGAGGATTTCTAAAGCTTTGGGATCTTTTTGTGCCAGAACAACCTGAAAGGTGAATAAAAAAACCAAAATTAAACTGTAAAGAATTTTCATATAATTTTATTTATGGGTCTTTCTGATTTACTGGAATTTCACTGTGATAGGGATATTATTCCATCAGTGTTATTTTTTATCAATACCGTTCAATAATTGTTCCAAACTATGTTCATCCCGAATTAAAACTTCCCTTGCCTTACTTCCTTCAAAAGGGCCTACAATGCCAGCAGCTTCCAATTGGTCAATAAGCCTGCCGGCCCTGTTGTACCCTAATTTCAATTTCCTTTGGATCAAAGATGTACTTCCCTGCTGGTGGGCCACAATTAACCTGGCTGCATCATCAAAAAGATCATCCCTGTCAGAGAGGTCAATACTTGAAAGTGTATCGCCACTTTCATCCCCTACGAATTCAGGCAACATATAGGCTGTTTCGTACCCTCGTTGTGAACCTATAAATTCACAAATGTTTTCTACTTCTGGTGTGTCCAGGAAAGGGCACTGAAGCCTGATAATCTCAGAACCTATAGACAGTAACATATCTCCCTGCCCAACCAGTTGCTCGGCGCCCCCAGTATCAAGGATGGTCCTGGAGTCAATTTTAGAAGTTACCCTAAAGGATAACCTTGCCGGGAAATTTGCTTTTATGATACCAGTTATAACATTGACAGAAGGTCTTTGGGTAGCCACCACAAGGTGGATGCCAATGGCCCGTGCTAGCTGTGCCAATCTTGCTATGGGGGTTTCAACCTCTTTTCCAGCGGTCATCATCAAATCGGCAAGTTCATCAATTACCAATACTATGTATGGCAAAAATCTGTGGCCTTTTAATGGACTAAGCCTGCGTTCCACAAACTTGGCATTGTATTCTTTCAGGTTTCTGCAACCAGCCTCTTTTAGCAAGTCATACCTGAAGTCCATCTCAATACACAATGAATTTAAAGTATTGATAACTTTTTTGGTATCTGTGATTATTGCCTCTTCGGTGTCGGGCAGCTTGGCAAGAAAATGCCTTTCTATTTTATTGAATAATGTTAGTTCAACCTTTTTTGGGTCAACCAATACAAACTTCAATTGAGAGGGGTGTTTTTTGTAAATTAGTGAAGCCAACAATACGTTTAGGCCAACTGATTTTCCTTGGCCTGTAGCCCCTGCCATAAGAAGATGGGGCATCTTTGCAAGATCGGTAACATATACTTCGTTGGATATAGTCTTACCTAAAACAATTGGAAGCTCCTTATCGCTCTTCATGAATTTCTCTGTGGTGAGCACAGATCGCATGGCCACCATTTCCCTGTTTTTGTTCGGCACTTCAATACCTATAGTTCCTTTGCCTGGAATAGGGGCAATAATACGTATCCCTAAGGCAGCAAGGCTCAGTGCTATATCATCTTCAAGGTTTTTGATTTTGCTTATTTTTACTCCAGCTTCAGGTACAATTTCATATAAAGTTACTGTAGGCCCAATGGTGGCTTTTATGCTTGAAATGCCAATTTTAAAGTTGATGAGGGTTTCAACGATCTTATCTTTGTTTTGCTCCAGCTCGTCTTTCGTCACCTGCACTTTTGTAGAGGCATATTCATTGAGCAGATCAATAGTAGGATACCTATAAGATCCGAGGTCTAAAGTAGGATCATAATTTTCAACTTTGGTGGCCATGCCATCCTCAATTTCTTCTTCATGGATCAATAATTCCAAGTCCTCCTCCTCCTCCTCGACACCTACATCTTCATGCTCTTTAAGTATTTGATCAAAATCTAACTCTAAAGAAGGTTGCCTTTCTTTTTCCGCAATTAAAGATTTAGCGCTACTGCCGGCTACATTCCATGTGCTCAATTCATCTTCATCAGAAACCGGGTCCAAAAGCTCTTCTTTCCATTCCTCCTCTTCATCAGTACTCTCCCACTTATCACGATCTGTACCTTCGTCACCAATACCTGACATTCTGCTTTGTGTTTCTTTATTAAGGCCATTCCATAATCCCACAGAGGTTATATTGAAATAATATATGACAAATACTGCCAATGAAAAAATTAAAAACAACAGGGTTCCCCAGCCAGCAATGCTATTGAACAAAATAGCCAGCTCGTATCCAATCCCCCCACTCAGGAAGCCGAGTTCAGAAGCTTCGTCCAGGTGAAGGATAATATAACCAAAAAACAAGCTGAGCCAGAAAGTCCAAAAAATTGCAAAGATGTAGGATGGAAAAGAAGGAAGAAGGTCTTTGCGGAATATGATTTTAAACCCAAGCATGAACAGCAGGGGCGGAATAAAGAACGCTGCAATACCAAACCAGCGGAAAATAAAATAATGAGAAGTAAAAGCCCCCATTAATCCCAACCAATTTTCAGTTTCCATGCCAGATTCCCTTACACCTGTAGCCTGTATGGCTTCTACAACGCTCTGGTCTGCTTTTCCTGTAAATAGATAAGAAATAAATGCGGTGAGCAAATATATAGATACCAATACAAGAAAAATGCCTATAGCGAGGTGAAACCTCCTATCTTTAAAGAAGTTTATATTAAACTTTTTAGGCTCTTTAACCTTTTTGGTTTTTTTGACAGTATTTGTTTTATAGGTATTCTTGGCCATTAAGGTTTAAAGAATCTTTACGTTTATAATTTATTTACTAATGTACCGGAAATCATTCTTTAATTTGCAAATATGCTACTAATGTTTCAAAATTTTGAGCAAAACACTATAGATTTTCTTCCAGGATAGCTTTATTGATTTGTTTTATAAGGGCAGGCCCTTCATAAATAAAACCTGTATAAATTTGAACCAATGAAGCCCCGGCCCTAAGTTTTTCTATGGCGTCTTCAGCTGAAAATATACCGCCAACAGCAATGATTGGAATTTTCCCATTCATTTTCTTATGCAGATATTTAATAACTTCAGTTGCACGGGCCCTTAAGGGCCTACCACTCAAGCCGCCGGGTCCAATTTGTTGAATATATTCTGAATTGGTATGTAATCCTTCTTTATTAATTGTTGTGTTTGAAGCAATTATGCCATCGATACCTATTTCCAGAACTATCTCAACGACATCATCCAATTGTGAATCAATAAGGTCGGGTGCAATTTTTAAAAGAATAGGTTTTGGCTTAGATTTCCCTTTATTTTTCAACATTAGACCCTGCAATAATTTTTTTAATGGCTCCTTTTCCTGCAAAGCCCTTAGATCGGGAGTATTGGGGGAGCTTACATTCACAACAAAATAATCGACCACATCAAAAAGAGCTTCGAATGCTATTTCATAATCAACATAAGCTTCCTCATTGGGTGTATTTTTATTTTTTCCGATATTTCCTCCAATAATTACCTTTGATTTTCGGCTCTTTAACCTTGTAACCGCCTCTTCCACACCATTATTGTTGAACCCCATCCTATTAATGAGGGCTCCATCTTTGGGCAACCGGAACATCCTTGGTTTAGGGTTTCCGGGCTGTGGCTTTGGAGTAAGGGTACCTACTTCAATAAAACCAAAACCCAAAGCAGAAAGCTCATCAACAAGCACTGCATTTTTGTCGAGGCCCGCAGCTAAACCAACCGGGTTAGTGAAAGTCAACCCAAAAACTTTGCGTTCGAGGTTTTTATGTCTTATAGCAAAAAGGCCTTCCACTATAAAAGAAAACCCTGGCATTTTACCTAGTAATTTTAATAAACTGAAAGTTAAGTTATGAGCTTTTTCAGGCTGAAACTTAAAAAGGAAAGGCCTTATAATATTTTTATACACTTGATTTTGGCTTATTAAAACCCAAAATTGACTATTATTAAAATAAAGAACAATAGTTTCTTTCTAAAGATGAGGAATATTGGCATTGTACAGGAAATGAAACTTTGATTAATAAATAACCCGTTGTGTGAAACTAAATTTTGTTTTTTATAGAAATTGAAACCTTCAACCCCAAACTTTTTTACCTTGGGTTTTTTTCTCTCAATCCTGTAGGGATTGAATGTTAATAACACCGTATGAAATGCGGTGTAAAAGTAGGTAAAAACCCCAACCATGAGCTGGTTGAACTAAAAGCAAGAATTTTGCTTATGACAATGCGTTTTGTTCAACCCTTACGAGGGTTTTCTAAACTTTTATAATCCTCCCTGGATTTGATCCAAGGCTATTCAAGTTAAAGCCTTTCGAGGCTTTCTGCACTTACATTTGTTCTTTATAATTATTATATTTCTATAAGATAATTTTTTTTCAACCTTAATTACCTAAGAACTTAATCAGCAATAGATTTTCGCATCAATTTGATTTTTTAATGAATATAATTTCACACAACAGGTTAATAAATATATAAATGCTATCACACGATGCATCTTTGATAATTTCCGCAACATTTAAAAAACTAAATTTGCTTTTCAAGAAATTTATCAATTTCCTCCCCTTGGATGAAAATCGATAATAGTTTGTCTTAGAAAATCCCTGTCGAGGTGGGTATAAATTTCAGTGGTTGTAATTGATTCATGCCCCAGCATTTCCTGAACTGCCCTTAAATCTGCACCGCCTTCTATTAAATGTGTGGCAAATGAATGCCTAAACGTATGTGGGCTTATTTTTTTATTCAAACCTATCAATATTGCAAGGTTTTTAATGATGGTAAAAATCATCACCCGTGTTAACTTCGCACCTCTCCTATTCAGGAAGACATAGTTTTCATGTCCAGGTTTTATGGCAATATTTTTTCTTATGTGTTCAAAGTAGAGTTTTATATATTTCAATGCATGTTTTCCTATTGGAACCAACCGTTCTTTATTACCTTTTCCAATAACTTTCAAAAAACCTAAATCAAAAAATAAATTTGTAAGCCGCAGGTCTATTACTTCTGAAACCCGCAGTCCTGAGCTATACAATGTTTCAATAATTGCCCTGTTCCGAAGACCTTCAGGTGTTGATAAATCAATATTGTCCAATATTTGTTGAATTTCAAGTATATCCAATGTATCAGGGAGTTTCCTCCCTAATTTGGGTCCTTCAATTAACGTAGAAGGATCTTTGACTATCACTTCTTCGTAAATCAGATATTTAAAAAATGCTTTAATACCAGAAAGGATCCTTGCCTGGGAAAAAGGGGTGAAATCTTCATTATTCAGATAATATATAAATTCACGAAGATGATTGGCGGTGACTTCTTTGGCTATAACTTCTGAATAATTGATTTTTAAATAATCACGAAATTTAATGATATCATAAAGGTATGCCTCAACAGAATTGCCAGATAAAGACCTTTCAACCTTTAAATGGTCGCCAAAATCTTTAATTAAAACATCCCAAACCATAATATTTTTCTTTTATAGCGCAAGATATCCATAATCAAACACTTTTTTATACCTTCGTTTTTGAATCATTGTACCTAAAAAAGAGCTTCACCAAAAATATCCTTAAAATGAAAATCATCATCATCAATGGCCCAAATTTAAATTTATTGGGAACCCGGGAAAAATCGATTTATGGAGACTGTTCTTTTACTGCATATTTTTCTAAACTTGAAGCCACATACAAAGACATTGAGCTGTCATATTATCAATCGAATATAGAGGGTGAGCTGATAAACAAACTTCACGAGGTGGGATTTGATTATGATGGCATTATCCTCAATGCCGGTGGGTATACACATACTTCCGTCGCCATTTCTGATGCCATAGCAGCCATTACCTCCCCTGTTTTTGAAGTTCATATATCAAATATTTACGCAAGAGAAGATTACAGGCACAAAAGCCTTTTAAGTAAAAATTGCATCGGAATTTTGTCGGGAATAGGACTGGAAGGTTATGAACTGGCTCTCATCCACTTAATAAAGAAAACGAAGGTTGTTTAAAATCAATAAATTTTCAGCACCAGCTTAGTGTTCCTATAACCACCAAAACCATTAAAATTTTAGATTTTTATGAACAATTGGGAGCTAATAAGAAAAGAATATCCCCTGGTTGAAAATTTCACTTATTTAAATACGCCTGTATTGGGTGCAATTTCAAAAAAAACCAGTGAAAAAGCACAAAAGCTTGTTGAAGAACTTCTTCATTTCGGGCCCTATAATTATCAGTATTGGATACAAGCAGTTCATGATGTAAGAAATGATGCAGCATCTTTAATAAATGCATCTTCCAATGAAATTGCTTTTTTAAGTGATGTTGCTACAGGAATGAATTTTATTAGCCAGATGCTTCCTGAAAACAATGCTGAAATTATTCTTTATGAAAAAGATTTCCCTTCTGTGGTTCTTCCATGGATGAATCAGAACAGAAAAATTAATCTTATTCCTTCTGAATGTAAAGGCAATATAACAACAGAATTGCTTGAAGAAATCAGGACCCCTGAATCAAAAATCCTGGCGTTAAGCTATGTGCAATATAATAAAGGCTTTAAAATTGATATTGGGAAAATTGGAAATTGGTGTAAAGAAAATGATATCATATTTATTGTTGATGCGACCCAGGCTATCGGTGCTTTTGAAATAGATGTTGAGGTTCATAAGATTGACTTTCTTGTGGCCAGTCTTTATAAATGGACACTTGGAGGTTATGGAACTGCAATTTTATATATTAATTCGGAGGTTTTTGAAAATAATTTACCGGCTGTAGGGTGGCATTCTTTAGTTCAAAACGATGGAACTAACAGTTTAAAAAATTTAAAAAAAACTGTTTCTGCTTTAGAAATAGGTCATCCAAAGATTCAGAATATTCTTATGGCGGGAAATGCCATAAAGGAAATCCTTGACATTAATGTTGTAAATATTGAACAACGAATTGTTAAATTAACAAAGCAGCTGCACGCTCAACTTAAGGAAAAGAATGTTAAAATTCTTTCAGATTATAATAACAAGAACCTTTCTGGTATTACCATAATAGAAGGAACAGCAGATACTGTTGAACATCTTGAGCAAAAAAATATCCTATGTTCCCTGAGAGGTGAAGGTGTGAGGCTTGGACTTCATTTTTATAATAACGAACAGGACATTAACCACCTGATCAGTGTTTTATAGTTATTTTTTAATTCAAATAATGTAAACAGATTATGGCCATTTTATTTTATCCGGGACCATCTACAGTATACAAAGAAGTGCCGCTGTATGTACAGGAAGCATATGATAAAGGCATTTTAAGTGTAAACCATAGAAGTAAGGCTTTTGCCGAAATAATTGAAATTACTTTAGGGCTTCTAAAGGATAAATTAAACATCCCTGAGGAGTATGAAATAGTTTTTACATCTTCTGCTACAGAATGTTGGGAAATAATAACACAATCCTTACTTGCCCACAAAAGCTTCCATCTGTACAATGGTGAGTTCGGGGAAAAATGGTTTCATTACACTCAGAAATTACTTCCAGCTGCCGAGGGCTATGAATTTGATTTGAATGAAGACCTTTTACCTGAAAGAATAAATATCACCCCCGATTCTGAAATCATCTGCATTACCCAAAATGAAACCTCCAATGGTACACAGGTCGGGCAGCCTAACATTCAAGCCTTCAAGTGTCTATTTCCTGATCAACTCATTGCCGTCGATGCTACTTCTTCCATGGCAGGGATTGCCTTGAATTTTGCAACTGCAGACATCTGGTATGCATCAGTACAAAAATGCTTTGGCTTGCCGGCTGGTTTAGGATTGATGGTCCTCTCACCCAAGGCAATTGAGCGGGCTTATCAAATCAATGAAAACCGGCATTATAATAGCCTGGTTTTTATGCTAGACAATATTCGAAACCTGCAGACTCACTATACACCAAATGTGTTAGGCATATACCTAATGATGAAGGTCTTGCAAGAAAGCCCGAACATTGTAGAAGTGGAAAAAAGATTAATGGAAAGGCATAAAAGATTCCAGCATTTTATTGAAAGAATAACAGGATTGAAATTTTTATGCATAAATGAAAAGGTTAGGTCTGTAACAATCTCAGCTGTTAAAAGCAACCCTGATATAATTGAAAATATAAAATTATTGGCTGCAAAAAATGGGATCCTATTAGGCAACGGTTATGGAAGCCATAAAAAAGAAACTTTTAGGATTGCAAATTTTCCAGCAATTGAAGATAGTGATTTTCAGCTACTGGAAAAATTCCTAAAGGAATACTCCCGCAAGCTTTAAAAGATACACCCTTGCTCTATGCTCAACTTTAAAGAGATTATTTCTGTATCATTAATATTGTTTTCTGTGATAGACATCCTTGGATCTATACCTATAATTATAGAATTGAGGAAGAAGGAAGGCAGGATACAATCTGAAAAGGCAACCATTGTGGCAGGCATCCTGATGGTTATATTTTTGTTCCTGGGCGAATCGATATTAAGATTGTTTGGCATAGATGTACAATCTTTTGCGGTAGCGGGCGCAATTATTATGTTCCTGTTAGGGATGGAAATGGTTTTGGGCGTGGTGATTTTCAAATCTGATACAGAATCTGGTGAAAACTCCAGCACCATTGTGCCATTGGCATTTCCTTTGATTGCCGGGGCAGGAACTATGACTACTTTAATATCTTTAAGGGCAGAATTTTCTCAACCCAATGTTCTGGTAGGTATTTTCCTGAACCTTGTTTTTGTATATATTGTACTAAAAACTTCAGGGTGGTTGGAAAAGAAGATAGGAAAAGCAGGATTTAATATCCTTAGGAAGGTATTTGGCATAATCTTGCTTTCCATAGCAATAAAACTTTTTAAAAATAATTTCTTCACAACATGATCATAATGTTTACGGATGGGGCTTCCAGAGGGAATCCAGGACCAGGAGGTTATGGAACTGTCCTCATCTACAATCAGCACAGAAAAGAATTGTCTCAGGGATTTCGCAAAACCACCAACAACAGAATGGAATTGCTTGCCGTAATTGCAGGATTAGAAGCCTTAAAAGGTGAAGGCCATGAGGTAACAGTTTATTCTGATTCAAAATATGTGGTTGACGCTGTTGAGAAAGGTTGGGTATGGGGATGGGAAAAGAAAAATTTTAAAGACAAAAAAAATGAAGACCTATGGAAAAGGTTTCTAATCGTATTCAGGAAGCACAAAGTAAAGTTAAAATGGATTAAAGGTCATGCAGGAAATATTGAAAATGAAAAATGTGATATCCTGGCCGTTACAAGTGCAGAAGGACGTGATTTACAAACAGACCATGGTTATGAAAATTCGCAGGATTAATTAACTCCCATTCTGGTTTAAATTCTTAACCCGGAATAGATTTTTTTCGTATTCAGGCTATATAATGAAATTTTTTCACCTAAAATATATTACCATGACACGAGAAGAAGAACAATATCACATAACTAGCATTATCAACGAAATCAATGAAGTACAGGCATATACCACTACTATGGACCAACAAGAATTTGAAAGGGAAGAAGAGACCCAAAGCATTGTGGCCCGTAGCTTGAGGAATATTGGAGAAGCAGCTGTATTGCTTTCTACTGATGATGATTGGCAGGACAAATATGAAGATGTGGACCTGAATGTATTACAAAGGTTGCAAGATTCTATGTACAACAATGAAATGGAATTTGCACCGGGAGTGATCTGGAGCATCATTAAACAAGACCTTCCTGAAATAAAAAGAGAACTTTTCGAAATATCCGAAAACTTGGATGAAGAGGAAGACATTAAAGGGATTTTGTAATCTCAAGCAAATAAAAATTTGCCTTTGTTTTCAGAGGCTTTTTTTTGTTTAGTATTATCAATTGTATTAGGTGGCCAACAATTATTTCCAATTCAAAAAATTCAGGGTCATCCAAGGCGGCTCTTCAATGAAAGTTTGTACGGACTCATGCATTTTTGGTGCTTGGGTTAAAGAGCCTAAGGCAAAAAATATTTTAGATATAGGTTCAGGAACAGGATTATTGGCTTTGATGCTGGCCCAGAAGCATCATGGAGAAATTGATGCGGTTGAAATTGATGAAAATGCTTATGCACAGACTGTGGAAAATTGTCTGAACAGCCCCTGGAAAGATCTTATTAATGTCCATAATATAGATATCAACCGATATTTTCCTCCTGAGGGTCTGCTATATGACTTGATTGTCTGCAACCCTCCATTTTTTAAAAACCATCTTAAATCTGCAGATCCAGGGAAAAACCAGGCCTTACATGACACCTTATTGACTTTGGATCAGCTGGTGTTCAACATAAAAAGATTGTTGGACAATGATGGCGTCTTTTATGTAATGCTGCCACCTTGGGAAGCAAGGCAACTAGACATAAAAATGGAAAAAGCAAAGCTTTTGCACAATAAAAAGCTTTTTATTCAAGAGAAAGAAAATAAGGAAATTATCAGGGTCCTCACTTCCTACTCCTATTCTCAAATTGTACCTGTGGAAAGATTTTTAATTATAAGAAATAATGACAATAAGTACTCGGAGGATTTTATTGGGCTTTTAAAAGAGTATTACCTTCATCTTTAATGAAGGTTTTTCTAAGGATAAAAACAAGCAATTAATTTACTGAAGCCCTTTGTTTTAAATATACAGTAAATGTAGAACCTTCATTCAATTTACTGGAAACTTCAATTTTTCCTCCATTATTTTCAATGATTTTTTTGACTATATACAATCCAATTCCAGTACCTTCTACATGGTTATGAAGCCTTTTGAACATGTTAAATATTTTAGATTCATGATTCAGGTCCATTCCTAATCCGTTATCTTGCACGGTAATGATTATGTACTCCCCCTCCTTTTTACAATATATGTTAACTTCGGGAAGTCTATTTGGCGAAGCATATTTTATAGCATTGGAGATTAGGTTATAAATAACGCTTTTAAAATTTTTTTGCGAAAAATCAACATATATATCCTCACAATTATGGTTTTCGACCGTCGCTTTGCTTTGAGAAATAATTAATTGAAGGTCCATTTTAATCTCTTCAATTATATTTAAAAGGTTTACCGATTCTACCAAATGCTCCTCTTTTTGTATTTTTACAACCTGTGTTAAATTTAGTAGTGTATTTTTGAACCTTTCTATTGATGAATTAATAAACTCCAAGATTTGTCCTACATGCGCTTTACTGTCAGGAGAAAGCTGCTTGGCAAGCACTTTTACTAATCCTTCGATATTGGCTATGGGAGCTTTAAGATCATGGGATGCGGTATAAATAAAATTGTCCATATCAGCATTTACTATTGATAATTGCTGATTTACATGGGAAAGGTCTTCGAGGCTGGTTTGTATTTCTTCGTTTGCTGCCATTAGTTCCTCATTGTTTGCTGCCAGTTCATCAGACAATTCCTGAAACTTTCTCCTTGACAGGATCAATTCGGTAATTTCATATGCAAGGGCCATTACTCCATCTATTTCACCATCAGGTGAATAAGATGGTTCATAAATGAAATTAAAATAACCAGTTTCCATTTCACCTTTTTCCCTTATGAATTCTACGGGCACTTCATTGCCCACATATCTTTCACCAGTTTTATAGACATTATCCAAGATTTGCACTATTGGATTCCCCTTTAACTCAGGAATTGCATCTAGTAAATTTTTGTTTAAAATATCCCTATTCGGAAAGAAATTTTTCTGGTATGCTTTATTCACAAGGGTAAATGTAAATTGAGGGCCTTTAGCAATAGATATCGGAACAGGAGCATTATTGAAAAAATTCTCAAGTGCTTCTTTTTGCCTTTTAACTTCCCTTGCTATGGCTTCATCTGTAACCATTTTAGCCTGCTTTTCGGCAATTGATTTTCTTTCCGTAATATCATTCATCACAACCAATGCACCTTGTATACTTCCATCGGTACCCCAAATCCTTCCACCATTCACTATAACAGATTTCATGGAACCGTCATTTGACCTGATGACCATTTCCATGTCTTTGACCTCTTTGCCTTTGTAAGCTTTGAACAATGGAACGTCTTCTTTTTTCAGAAGTTTTTTTCCATCCGCATCATATAAATTATAATGTTTTGCCCATTCTTCAGGAGGAAGTGCTTCTTCTTTAATACCATGCAACCCTCTGGTGGCCTGGTTAAAAAATTTTAGATCTCCATTTTCATCACAAACAACAATTCCATCATTAACATTTTCCAATACCATGGAAAGAAATTTTTTCTCCTTTTCCAGTTCTTCTTCTATTTCTTTTCTTATTTCTATTTGTTCCCGTAACTCTTCATTTATGACCTGAACCTCCTCATAACTCTCCTGAAGTTCTTCATTAGTAACCTGCAATTCCTCTTGGAATTCGCGTAGGTTGGCATTTACGGTAGCTGCGTATTTATCGTGTATCTCTTTATAGGTATTAAAGTGGATATGTTCAATTTCAGTATAAAGCATCTCAAGCTCAGTGGCAATTTGGATTACTTCCTGAACATCTGTAGTATAATGTGGCAGGAATTTAAGCAATACTCTTTTCCTTGAACTGTTTGACAAAATCATATCTGACAATTCTACCTGATTTTTGGGAATACCCTCAATTTGATCCAACTTCCACCTCATCATGGTTTCAGTAGTTTGTTCTAGCACTTTATCATCTACAATAGCTTGCATAAAAGATTTTAGTGCATTTTGAAAAAGTAGTTCGAGTTCTCCTTCTGGCATGTGTGCAAAAAACCTCAATATTGGAAGATCAACTTCCCTGCAGACTTTTACATTTTCTCTAGTGACATCAAGAAGTCGTTC
>JALZND010000300.1 GCA_030857845.1 Bacteroidota bacterium
AAAATTAAATTTAAATCCTGCAGCTACCCCAAAAGATTGTGGACGGCTTGATATGATCCTGTCCGATTTTGTAAAAGAATTAAGTGCAGTCCTAAAGGTTGGTTCAAGGGAAATGCTGTAATTCTTAGATAAATGAAAGATAATTTCGCTGCTGGCAAGCCCGTTAAAATAGAAATTCCTATAATCTGATGCTTCGCCAGGCCTTATTTTGGAGCTTTCTATTTCCCCGAATTGGTTCTGGTCCTGTATCTTTACCTCACTTTTTAGGAAAAAGTCCGTTGCCACTCCAGTTGATACAATCCATGAAATCTTTTTGTCCACAATTAAAAATCCTGCTTTTACCGGAATAGATGCAAATTCAAAATTATTGTTCAACCCAACGGTGGTGTTCATAGTAATGGGAGCATTGCTAAACCCTACCTCAGAAAGTGCATCATTTGCCATGCTCAAAGTGGTTGGGGTGGCAAGGAATCTCATATTGTTGTCATCCTGAAAAAATTGCCTCGTAACACCGGTTGTCTGATGTTGGGCATATTGAAGGCCTACATTTAGAAGCCATCTTTTTGACATTTTCACGCCGAAATTCATTCCATAAGTATAAGACATCTCTGGCTGAAGGTTTTGCTGCTGGTTGGAAGGGTTAACTCCCATCTGTGAATAAGCAGTCCGATTTGCCGAAACAACGGAAGTACCTGGATTCATTTGTATGTTAGGGTCAAAGTAGCCCGGTGAAAACTGAACTCCCGCATAATAGGCCTTTGATTCAGCTGATTTTTCGGGTATTTTTCCTTTTGAAACTTCAGGTACTCTATAGATTTCTTGTTGTAATTGTGCCTGTGGTATCTCAAAAGTTATAAAATCTTTTCCTGCAAGCAAGCCAAGATTGGCAAAATTCGAATGGCCTACAAAACCTGCCTCTCCGGCAAAATCTTCATTAAATGCTTTATTTTCATCATCTGGCACGCTGCCAACAGTTGAGCTTTGATCTGGCTTATTTACTTGCAGATCCTGCATGGCAATATTGTTCTTTTTTTCAGGCAATACTTTTTCTTGATCACTCTTCGAATTATTTAGCCTTTTGTTTCCAGGGTATGTTGTGCCGCCGCTGCTTTTGCTTCCTTCTATGGAATTTCCTTCCTGAGTGGCTTTAGTCTGGTCATTTAATGCTATGCTATTAAGGCTTGAAGCTGTTTCACTGTTTTTGATATTGCTACTTTCAGAACTTCCGTTTAATTTGTCTGTACTTTGACCTTGGATTAATTTTTCAATGGCAGGTCCATTATTTTCCTTTTTAGAAAGAAATTGTTTATCATTTTCAACTTGTTCGTTTTCATATTTATTGTTGGAAGGCTCTTTGCCAATCGACTCCACCTCTAGCTCATTGTTTTTTTGGGGAGATTGGGTTTGATTGGAAGGACCTTGAACTCCTTCATTCAAAACTGTTTCACCTTCTGCCAAATCCTGAGAGGCTGACCAGTTGCCATTATTGATATAGATAGAAATAACGGCAGTGCAAAGCAGTAAAAAAGAGGCGATGGCTGCATACCTATAAAAAACCACAGATTTTTTCAAACCTTTTGTTTCCTGGTTTGCAAGCACATTGTCTATTTTTAACCATACATCTTCAGAAGGATCTATTTCAGCTCCTTCAAAAGCCTCTTTCCAGCTTTTTTCAAAATTTGATTGATCTTCTTTATTTAAATTTTTCATAATTTATCCTTTCCATTTCCTCGATCCTTTTTTTTAACAGCGCCTTGGCACGTGAATATTGAGATTTCACAGTACCTTCTGCAACCCCTATCATTTTGGCAATTTCTTTATGTGGATATCCTTCAATAGCATGCAAATTGAAAATAACCTGGCAGCCCGTAGGCAGCTCCTGGATAGTTTTCAGCAGGTCTTGAAAGTTATGTTCCGCAAGGATAATCTCCCTGTCTGCAGTGGGTTGGACAAGGTCTAGATCTACCATTGGGTAAAGGTATAACTTGCTTCTTTGGCTGTTTAAGGCGGTATTTATTACAATCCGCTTTATCCAAGACTCTAAAGATGATTCTTTTCTAAAATTCTGTATATTATTGAACACTTTAACAAACGATTCTTGAAGTACATCTTCTGCTTCCTGCCGTTCTTTGGCATAGCGCAGACATACAACAAGCATTTTTTTAGCATAGCATTCATAGATCTTTCTCTGCAGCTTTCTATCGCCACAGCAGCAACCTCTGATCATTTCTTCTTCAGAATGCATATTTAATAAATACTGTCGTTAAATTGTAGCCACAAAATATGGACACAGCTCATTAATAAAAGGTTGGAATGAATCATTATTTTAATTCAAATTAAATTTTTATAGCTTTATTGGCTAAGCAAATTATTTAAATGGCATAAAAATTATTGTAATTGATTATTTGTGTATTTGATAACTATCTTGCGTACAATTGAGATATAATTTTAATAAAATTAAAATATAATGAGAAAAATATTAATTTTTTTTAGTGTGATCATGATTATGGCGTCATGTGTACCGGTTGGATATGTAGACCCTTCGACACCCGAAACAGCACATAAAAGATTGATTTTTGATAATATAACATATGAAGCTGGTATCAAAACTGTATTATTATATCCCCGCACAAATAAATTACAAGATGTAGTACAACCTGCTGTAGTGCCTTTATCACAAGTTAATCCTTTGGTATTGGAATTTGATGATTTAAAAAATGAAATCGAAAATTTTTATATAAAGATTGTGCATTGTACTGCAACCTGGAAAAATTCTGGTATCAACGACATTGAATACCTTTATGATTTCAACGAATTCCCGATCAATGAATATGAGCTATCATTTAATACCCGTACCCCATTTGTTCATTATAGTGTATTACTTCCAAAAGTAAAACTTTCAGGCAACTATATTGTAAAGGTATACCGTGGCAAAAACGAAAATGATTTGATCCTAACAAGAAGGTTTATGGTATACGACAATCTTGCTTCAATAGGCTATGAGGTGAAACTATCAAGCGAAGTGAGGGAAAGAAGGATCAACCAACAAATAGTTTTAAGTATTAACTATGGAAACCTTGAGATAAACAATCCTTCGGATGATATTAAAATCGTGATTAGGCAAAACCAAAGATGGGACAATGCTATTACAAATTTAAAACCTACAATGATAAGGGAGGATCAAAAAAGGATTGATTATGAGCATTTTACTACTGAAAATGAATTTAAGGGAGGAAATGAATTTCGATTTTTTGACATAAGGACCATCAATTTTCCTGGGCAAAATGTAGGCAATATTGATTTAAAGGAAAAAAGGATAGATGCTTTTTTGTTCAAAGACCGCAGCCGTGGTGGTGAAGTTTATGGTCAATATAACGATATAAACGGGCAGTATGTGGTGGGCAATGCTGAAACAGGTGGAAGGAACCTAGAGGCGAATTATGTGAATGTCCATTTTTTTTTACAAGCCGATGCCCCGGTTGCAGGTAATGTGTATGTAGCGGGGGCATTAACGAATTGGAAGTTCACGCCTGAAAACCAAATGAAGTATGATGCAGAAAATAAACAGTATTATAAAGAGCTGCTCCTAAAGCAAGGCTTTTATAATTATGCATATCTTGTACAGGGCGGTACAGCAGATCCAAATATATTTGAAGGGAGCCATTTTGAAACAGAAAACAAGTATGAAGTTTTTATCTATACCCGGCCAGT
The DNA here is from genome assembly GCA_030857845.1 of Bacteroidota bacterium. Classification (GTDB taxonomy): domain Bacteria; phylum Bacteroidota; class Bacteroidia; order Cytophagales; family Cyclobacteriaceae; genus JALZND01. The sequence goes on from JALZND010000300.1 coordinate 3,712, forward strand.
AGGCTCAAGGGTAGATTTGCTGATAGGCTATACTACTTTTGATTATAATCAAAGAAGATAGCAAATCTCAAACCACACCCACTACAAATCAAATTAGAATAAAATCCGCCAATTTTAGGGCTATTTATTGTTTATTGTACTTGATTTTGAATCAAACTCATAAACTTCTGCCCTTTTACTTGGGTCTGAATTGGCAATGTCAAGCATGCCAAAGCCTTTATGGGTATAAGCTCCTAAACCACAGGTAAAGACAAATTCCTGCACTTCTTTTGCTGCATATAAGGTAAATGGAAAAGTATATCCCCTAATTTCATATTTTACGTCCTGGTCATAAACCGGGTATATCCTTGCAAACTTCTTTTGGGTCTCTTTAATCTTTTTAAGGTAAAACTTATCGGGAACTACCTGAAACTGATAAAAAGAAGATAGCTGTTCCGGTGTATATACACCAAATTGCTCCATCCTGGTAATGGTTGATTCGTAAAGCATGTCTGAAAACACATCTGTTTCCGGGGAGACGAATTTCTTGCCTTCATTATCATTGAACGAAGGGTTCAACAATACCAATGGAGAAATACAGATGTATTTCATGTTATCGATCATTTCAGGATATTCTTCCTTTTCAACGCCCTCTGGGATCAATATTAGGTTGCCAATTTCAATCTGCGGGAACTGGAACATGTTTTTTAAGAAATAGTCCACAAAACCCTGGTCGGGGCAAGAAAGAACGAGTGTGACCCTACTGGAATAGAAATGCAGGCCGTTCCTGCTCACTTTAGTTTGACCTTTTAACCCGGAAAAGTTATAATATGCAAAATCTTTGTACTGCTTGTCCCCACCTTTAAGGATTATGCCCTTTACGAATTGGGCCAATAAAAATTGATGGTGAAAAGGTACAAAAGAACCTTTATTTTTTAGGATGAATATAATTCTTACTCTCACTATAATTTAATTTCAGTTAAAAAAAATATACAAATCGTAAATAAAAACTAATTTATTTCCACGAGATTTTGTTCTATAAAATAAAAAATTCACTTTTTAACTACTCTTATAAACCTACTTTGGGAATGAATGGTTTAATTTTTTAAATTACCCGCCATGTTTTTCAATATGGAAATCTATTAAATTTTTTTCTAAATTATGGATTTATCAGAATAAAAATGATGTTTTTTTACTAAATATCATACATTAAATCTAAAATGCATTATATCAC
>JALZND010000301.1 GCA_030857845.1 Bacteroidota bacterium
CATCAAGCTCGGTAAGTACAATTTCTATGTTATCAGTACCCATTCCGGTACTCATCACCGTAATACGTTTACCTTTATAAAAACCGGTGTGGGTAATAAATTCCCTAAAGTTCATTTCGAACTCCATATCATCAAAATGCTGGCTTATCTTATAGACCCTGCCAGGATCGCCTACTGTAATTATAGTTTCGGCTATATTTTCAGGTTTTAAATTAAGATGATAAACACTACCATCTTTGTTCAGTACCAATTCCGATTCAGGTATCCTGTATTTATCAGGTTCGGGGGATTTTAGGAACATTCTTTGTGCTTTTATTTTTTCTTACCAATCCTTTTAAAGGATTGTATCCATTCATTTCTTTTTGATAGTAACCAGTTCCATCATAAGGCCTTTTTTCCAGATGCTCTTTACAGGCTACCGTGCAAGCTCCTTCCATCTCCCAGCCACATTTCTCACATACAGGTACATGGTTATTGCATACAGGATTGGCACAATTTATCATCCGGTCTGATGCCGTTTTGCAAATATGACATTTTGAAATTATAACTGGGTTTACTCTATTCACATTTGCCGCTATTCTATTGTCAAAAACATAACATTTCCCCACAAAATCCTCGCCTCCACTTTCAATGCCATATTTAATGATACCTCCATGCAGTTGATATACATCTTTAAAACCCTTTTCGAGCAGGTAAGCACTTGCCTTTTCGCACTTTATGCCCCCGGTACAATAAGTGATGATTTTTTTGTCCTTATAATTTTCAAGCTCTTCTATTTTTTGGGGAAAATCACGAAAATTCTCAAGGTCTAAAGTAACAGCATTGTGGAACTTTCCCAATGAATGTTCATAATTTGAACGTACATCGAGCACTACCACATCAGGATCTTGTTTCATTTTTTTGAACGCTTCGGGCGTCAAATATTTACCTGACTTAATCCTTGGGTTTATATAGTCCAGACCTGAATGTACAATTTCAGGCTTCACCCGGACATGCAACTTTTGAAAGCCATGTTTATCGTGCCCTTCTACTTTAAAATCGATTTCAGCAAAACGAGGGTCAGCCTTAAGGTCTCTCATGTATTTTTCGCAATGCTCTTTTGTTCCTGAAACTGTTCCATTAATTCCCTCACCGGCAATTATAATACGACCTCTGAGGTCATTTTCAAGACAATAAAGATGGTGTTCTTCCCTGAATTTTTCAGGGTCCTCTATTTTGGTGTAGCAGTAATAAAGAAGAATACTATAATTCATTGATTAACACATTTTGTAGGATATAGAAACTACAACTTTTCTTTACATTTAATAACTTTTGACTGCAAAATTATGCATTTAAAATCTCATTTTTAAGAATGTCAGATCCCTGGATAATTCTGAAATTCTAAATCAAAGTGGTTTTGCAGGATTGCCAAATACCTTTTCATTTTTCTTTACATCTGCAATTACTACAGAACCTGCCCCTACCCTTGCGCCAGCTCCTATAGAAACACCAGAAACCACTGTAACACCAGAACCAATAAAAGCGTTCTTTCCAACTTTTACACCTGAATTTAAAATACTTCCAGCCCCCACCTGCACAAAATCTTCCAATGCTACCTCATGGTCTATTAATGCCCTTGAATGCAACAAGCAATGGCTTCCTATTTTAGCCCCTGTGCCAATAATAACACCCATATTAATGAAATTCCCATGGCCAATTTGGGCAGACTCCGAAATAGAAGCAGATTTATGGATGCCGTTGATAGGCATTATTTTTTTTTCATCATTTAAATACTCAACAATCGACTTCCGGTATTTATTTTCGTCTAGGGCTATAAAGGCTTCACTTTTTGTGCCCAGGAATTTAAGGAAATCGTCATCATCAGTTTTTCCCAAAACACTTACGTCATTGATTTCAGTACCTATTAAAGCAGCATTGTCATCCAAAAAACAATAAACAACTACATTATTGCTTTGAAAAATTTCTAAAGCGGCTTTTCCAAGTCCCCCAGCTCCAAATATCACTACCGGTTTATCCATGATTCGATTTTAAAATATTGCAAAGTTACACCTATAATTCATATTCTTCAAGTGCCAACTTTTTTAAATAGTTTAAGAAGAGGGTTGTCAATAGAAACCAAATATATTATAAAAGGAAGATAGCCTATTTTATAACGTATTAAGGTTCCAAAATTTGGAGAAGCAAAGGCCATAAGCACTGCAAGAAGAAGGATGTACACCAATAAAGAAAAAAGAATCATTTTGTCAGGAAAAGCAATTTTGTTTTTTATGCTTTTTAAAGCAAAAAAAGCAGAGATCAAAATGTAGGTGCTTTCCAAGGATGGCAAAATCCCAATTAATGAATTTATATCCCATAGTCCAGGCCTAAATAATCCGGCAAATAAAGCTATAGGGAAATTTATCAACAAACTCGAAAAACTTGCCGACAAATTATAATAATGTACCAGGTTTTCAGGAGAGGATTTCTGGTAAATGGCATTGTGCGTGTCCAGTAAGAAAAAAAGGAAATTTTCTATACTCAAAGTTGGATACAAAGAAGTGGAAGCCCCTAAAATCAACATGAAAATTAAAATCCATAAAATATAATACCCAATGAGGTTTCTAAAAAGTTGGGGGAATTTTTTGAAGATAATTGAGATTATTATCAAGGTTATAAATACTGACAGAAAAACAGCCAGGTAGTAATACTTTAATTGCCAGAGCAGCAAAAGCATTATACTTATCCATATGAGATTCAGCCAAGACCTATTTTTAAAAGTTGGTAAATTTGCAATAATAAAACCTGCCAGAAAAGACAGGGCACCCATGATCAAACTTTCTTTTAATATCCCGGAACTCCAAAATACAACAGAAGGAAAAAATAAAAACCCGAAAGCTGCTGCAAATTTAGTTGATGGGTACTTTTTTGCAATTTCATTGGCCAGGTACCACATTCCCAAATAACTAAATAAAGAAAAATACATTCCCGAAAGCCAATAATTGCCATTGGTTAGCAGCGTAAAAATACTAAGGATTTTTGAAGTCAACAGCGCTCGGGGCTGACCTGAATATTGAAGAATGCCGTAAAGCGGGTCAGGAATCTCGTTGGTTAAAAAACTTTTTATATATTTTATAGGTGATTGAAATGCCAGTTCATTATAAATCAAGGCATCGTGGTAAAAGATAAAAGTATCCCCACTTTTATAATAATAAGTGTAAACTAGGCCGACTGATATTCCTGCTAAATATTTTAGGATAAGGCCCGGTAGAAAATATTTTTTTAATGGTTCTTGAGAAATTTTCTTAAAAGCAAAAAAAGAAATAGCACATAACGCTAAGAGGTTTAACCATATTGCTATCATCTATATTTTGGCTTTTTTCAATATAGAGGTGCCTATATTGCACGACAAGCACTTCCTTTTACTGCAATATTCGTTGTATAGCTGGATAAGCGACTGGCTATCGAAACCAGATTTAGGTTGAATACCTACCGCTTCCCATAAACGGGTAATTTTGTTATCTTCAGAAGCCACACTTTGCAGTAGTTCCACACTATGATCCACATGGTATTGTTCTTCTTTATGAATTCCATAAGCTGCCAACAATGGTGACAATGTATTGATGATTATATTTTCAATACTTGATTTTCCTAATCCGGGAACTTTTACCTGACTAGCTTTCCCAAAATGATAGTGCTTTTGCCAATAACTTGATTGGGTAATATTTAATGTAGTATAAAGGTCCTTTGGTGATTCCACCTCTTTTATGAAAGAAAATAAATTTTTTACTTTATGCATTAGCATGGCAAACTGAGCCAGCCTTATGGTAGGAAAGTTTGCAGGCCTTAATCTTAAAAATTTCCATTCATACAAAGGGATATTGCTTGGCAGTAAATTGTATTTATGCTTCAAAAATTCAAATTCTTTTTTTAATGAAAGGAAATAATCATCATCTATCGTTTCTTTCAAAAATCCTGCCTGCCCAAATAACAATGCCTCAATCTGGAACACATTGTCCTGGTGTTTGAGGATAAGCTTATGAGGTAAGGCTTTGCTTAGTTCCAAAAAAGAATTGCCATTGATCTTAAACCCAAAATTGCTTGCCAAAAGTTGGTAGGTTGTCGCTTCCCAATCATTCCCATTTTCTCTCAGTATTTCGCTAATTTTATTGGCCTTTATTTGCAAACGCTCAAACAAAGTCTTGTCCATCATTGAAAGCCTGATGATCTCCTTTACTGATAATATCTGTCCTGAACATGGTATGGCGTCTTCTGTTTTCAATAAGTACTGCCATTTTATTATAAGTTCTTCACTTATCTTGTCCTTCAAAATAAGAGTGGGTATTGGAGTGCCGTCTTTCCTTATTATAGGTTCATCATTGTGCCATACTACATGTAAAATAACATTGTCATAAGCAGCATTATTGCTATGGCCATGCTTATTCCATTCAGATGAAAAAATATGAATTTCAACCTGCCCAAACCATTGCACATCGCCAAGAATAATTTTTGAATTTAAGAAATCTGGCCCAGCATCCGTATTGAGTATCCCGGGATGGATGATATTTAAAATTTCGCCATCACTAGCAAAAAGTTCCTTCTTGTTGAAATACTGAAATTGCCATATAAAATGAAGAAATGCTTCTTGCATCTGCTAATTAAAAGAAATGGAATGATTATTTTCTTGAAATGAAGATAATACTATTCTATAAATAACAATACCCTTGAAGGAATAAAATCACAACCTAATTTGAAAAAATAATACACATATTGAAGTCATTGCTGACACAAATCCCATCCCAAGCCATTTTAACGATAAATTTCAGGGAATTTATTGGGATAAACTTCAGACATGAGTTTATATGTGGCATCAAAAATGTCTTCGACGTTAGGTTTAGAAAAATAATCCCCATCAGAGGCATATGCTGGCC
>JALZND010000302.1 GCA_030857845.1 Bacteroidota bacterium
TGTTGCATATAATGTGCTTGCATCATTTAAGGGAATACGGTCAGTGTAATTATAGGTCCAATTTGTATATAATCCCCCTTTTAATCCTGCATCTATATTCAAAACATTTACGAAGGGTGCAACCCCCGTAAGGAAGTTTCCGGAAAAATTATTGTCCAACTTTTGATAATCCAGGAATTTATAATAATTGAAAGTAGTAGAATTTTGTATTTTCAAAAGGGAAATAAATGCATTGGGATTATCTATAAACCGGTAATTTAAAAGGCCTTCAATACCTCTTTGTGATGTTGCCCCGGCATTCATAAAGAGGACCACACTTGATATGTCCGTCCTGTTTACTATAGTTTCCCTTAATTGGAAAGAATATGCAGCAAAATCAAAATCTAAACGGTTATTTATGGTACTTCCCCTAAGGCCTATCTCATAATTATAACCCCGCTCTGCTTCCAGGCCTGCATTTATGCTCCCTTCATTCGTTCTGATTTCATCAATAGTGGGAGGAGAAAACCCATAACTGATGCTTCCATGAAGGGCCATGTTTTGCGACAACTTTTTTACCAGGCCAAACCGCGGTGCAACAACTGGGTTGAAGGTACGGGAGATTTTATAAGAAGTACCACGGGCTACATCAGTAAGCCTGTAAATATTAAAATTTAACTGATTATAGCTCAATCCGAAGGTAAAAAAGAAATTTGCGGGCAAATCTGCCTCAGCCTGTGCAAAGAGGATAGATTGAGTTGAAAAAAGTTCATCATCAAACCTGATGGTATCGGGCTGCCCTGCGACATTGCCAAAATTTCGCGCTACAACTTTTTCTGTCTGAAACTCGCCTCCTGCTGTAAACTTTAAGCCTATTGCCCCTGCAGCTGTGTTATAATAAAACCGGCTCCTTCCTCCAAAACCTTGTGAGGCATCCCGCTTATAATCTGTTATAAATGGATTTTCGAAAAAACTTGAAATACTGTACAATGATGTGATATTTCCTACTCTTTCATTCCAATTATATTCCTGCGAAAGACCAACTTGAAGGGCCTGGAGGTCTATGGATGCATTGCGTGCCTCACTTAAAGGACGAGCTTGCCTTGGATTTTGTGAATATTCTTCTTCATTAAGCCCACCTGGGATCTCGTAAAACAGGTCGGAATAAAAAATATTTGCAGAAATTGTCCTTTTGTCGGAAGTAAAGAACTGTGCAAACATTTGAGCAGTTTTCCGGTCAAGCATGCTATGGTCCCGGTATCCATCCGCTTTGTGTTGTGTTAAATTAAATGAAATCCTTGAGGTTTCAGAGCTTAATTTAAAGTCAGTGGAATATCGCTGAAGCCCAAATGAACCAACCATTGCACTTCCCCTGATAAAATTATCATCAAATCGTCCCTTATCTGATTGTATATTTACCACACCACCTGTACCTGCACCATAAATACTGCTTGCCGGACCCTTAATTACTTCTATCCGGCCCATATTGTTTAGGTCCAAAAGATTCAATGCTGTACCTCCGCTGGGGTCAGTAAATGGAATATCATTCCAGTAAACTTTGACATTTCTCACCCCAAATGGTGCCCTTAGCAAACTACCCCTTATGGATAACCTATAACTTCCTGGGGCCCGCTCTTCCATTCTTACACCTGGTATAGTATTTAGTATAGGCACTAAAGAAGATTCATTATAGCGAAAAAGAGCTTCAGTTTGCAAAATTGATACGGATGCCGGGGTTTCAAGAAGCCTCCTTCGGCTGTCAAAACCAATTACTGTAATTTCTTCGAGCAACTTTTGGGCGGGAATTAACCTAATAGTGATAGATTCCTGATTCGGGGCCAAATCAATAGCCCTTCCCTCATATCCCACATGCGAAACCAGAAAAGATGTATTTTGATCAATCAGCACTTCTGCTACACCGGAAGCATCAGCAATTATTATTTCATTGGTTGATGGATTTTTTAAATTGGCCTGGGACAAAGTTTTTCTTGATTCAGCATCAACAACTTTTACCATTATTTGGCCTTTTGAAATAGATGATGAACAAATTATTATTAACAAAACAATTATGGGGTACTTCATTATAAAAATTGGTGCTTATGAATTATAAAAGAATTTAATCCTCCTAAAATTAGGTAAAGAATAATAGCCTTAACATCCTGAAGTGGATTTTGTGCAAAAAAATCAAAAATTATTATTTTATAAAAATTAAAAATGGTTTATAAAGTAATTAATTAAAGTTTCGCAGCATCCGTTTTGTCACAATTTTTGCTTCAAAATGGCAAAAATTCCGCCAAAACCATTAACTCCCCTATCAATTGCCACGGGTTTAAACCCGTGGCTAATTATATTTGACCCCGCTGGGGTCTGTGGTGCAAATTTTTAAAGTTCTGAAATGGAGAACTCAAATCTTACTTTTAAAAACATTAAGGAGGCTTATACGCCTCTCAACTATGTAATCCAACTTGCGAAACTTTTATTATTAAATAAAGGTTAAACATTAAAATTTGTTAATTGGCTTAGAAAACACCTTAATTGCAGGTTCAATTTCATTTTTGGCATCCTTTTATATTGCAACAATATCTGATTATAATCGACATTGTGCTTGTTTTACTTTAGAAAAACTTTTATATTTGATCCATGGTCAAGAACTATCTACTTTGGTTTGTCTTTAGTATATTGCTGTTGGTTACATCAGTCACAGCATGTCTTGCCGGCCAGCAGGCAGAAAAAAATTCTGCAAAACAAAAACAAAGCCCTCTATGCTGGATTCAGCATAAAGAAAGTGCATCCAAAGAGGTTAAAGAACAAAAGGAAGAAGTCTCTGTAACAACAGATTCTATAAAAGAAGATTCACAAGAAGCCGCCCCATCCATCTTAAATACGAACTTTATTTTTTATATCATCTATAAATTTAAGTTTATGGATGCAAAGAGTGATTACAAAGATGATAATGAAGACAAAGCTGCTTTGCCCATACTCACCTATACCAGGAGCATCTTTATTGCTATAAATTCACTCTTTGAAAAGAAGTTTTAATATATCTTATTATTCTTCCTTTCTAAAGGATCAAGAAAGTTGTAGGAAGGTCCTAACATTAACTAAAAGCCTTCATGTACTCCCGTTTTAAAAGAGGGCAAATTCTATATCTTTCATCCTTTGTATCTTCGTACAAAGCCTCTAGCAATTCATAAACATTTTTTATTCCCAACTTAAGGCACCACTCAAAAGGCCCGTATGGATAATTTGTTCCAAGCTTCATAGCAATGTCAATATCATCTTTGCTTGCAGTGCCTTCCTGTACTGTAAAATATGCTTCATTGATTATCATGGCAACAACCCTAAGGGTGACCATTCCAACCCTGTCATCGACCCGCAAGAACTCCGTGTGCAATGCAGCACAAGCTTCCTGTAATACTAAATGATCTGCCTCACTTAGTGCAGTAACCTCAAAATATTCCCTGTTCAACATCCCGGGCATACCATTGAATCCAAATAAAATAGCCTTATATTCGCCAAAATAATATCTTATTTCAGAAAGGCTGGAAGTAGGAATATTTCCAAAAATAATAAGGTTACTTTGGTTTTTATATATTTCAAAGTTCTCAATGCACTCTTCCAGGTAAAAATCAAATACTATGGATTTGCTATTTAGAAGCGAAGCATTTAAAAAATCGTAATTTTTTATAAAAATTAATTCATCAATGTTTATTTTTTTTGCATTATCGTTGATGGTTTGTTTTTCACCGGGTACTTTTGCCCCTCCATCAATGAGTTTAATCAATTTTGAAAATTTTAGCTTAAATTCTTTTATGGATGCCTTATCACCTACAATAATTAATTTCATAAACTCAAAAAAATGAAAGATAGAATAATAAACTCCGAAAATGCCCCTGCTCCCATTGGCCCTTATAGCCAGGCTGTATATACTAATAATACATTATATGTTTCAGGGCAAATTGCTTTAGACCCTAAAACAGCAAACTTAATCAATGAAAATATAACAGCCGAGACACATCAGGTGATGAAAAACATAGAGGCTATATTGACCGCTGCATCCATGACCTTTTCAAATGTAGTAAAATGCTCTATTTTTGTGAAAGATCTGAATAATTTCTCTGCAATAAATGAAGCATATGGAAGCTACTTCAAGCAGTTCCCCCCTGCACGCGAGACTGTAGAAGTGTCAAGGTTGCCAAAAGATGTCAATGTTGAAATTTCCTGTATCGCTGTAGAATAATTTTCATAAAAAACGACGAGCCACGTTACATCCAACTTGACGCTTTCTTGTTTGCTTCAATAATATGCAATCAAACCATAAAAATGTTTATGATTTGGAAAAGGAGGTGCCTGTACATGATGCAAAGCGCAAGACTTTGCACACGAATTTCAAGAAGCATTAATTCTTCTTTTTAAGGATTGCCTATAACAGGCTTATGAAACTTTGTTGAAGGTCATTTCCTTCTCAACTTTTTTGTATTTTTGCATAATAAATTTTAAAGATCAACAATATTCATGGAACGAGAAGTAAGAGTAAGATTTGCCCCAAGTCCTACAGGGGCACTTCATATTGGAGGCGTAAGAACAGCTTTGTACAATTATTTTTTTGCAAAAAAATGGGGCGGGAAAATGATCCTCCGTATAGAAGATACAGACCAAAATCGTTTTGTACCAGGTGCTGAAGAGTACATAAATGAAGCACTTGAATGGACGGGCATAGTTCCCGATGAAGGGGTACGGCAAGGAGGGGCTTATGGCCCTTACAAGCAATCTGAAAGAAAATCGTTGTACTTGGAATATGCCATGAAGCTGATAAATGACGGGAATGCCTACTATGCCTTTGATACTCCCGAAGAATTGGACGCCATGCGTGAAAGGTTGAAAGCAGCAAAAGTAGATT
>JALZND010000303.1 GCA_030857845.1 Bacteroidota bacterium
TGCCACTTTGCGCACCGTTGCATCAATTTGGAAATATGAAAAACAAAATAAAAATGCCTTGCAGATTGCAGAAGAAAGTGGAAAGCTTTATGATAAACTTTATTCATTTGTAGAAGATTTAGAAAAAGTGGGCAGGAGCATTAAAGGAAGCCAATCAGCATATGAGGATGCACTTAAGAAATTGAGTTTCGGAAAAGGAAATATACTTGGTAGGGCAGAAAAATTAAAATCGATGGGCATCAACACCAAGAAGTCAATAGAAACCCTTATAGATAAAAAACCCCTTATAAATCATGAATCAGGAGAAGAAAAAGAACAATAACAAATAAAATTATAAATAAATCTTTGTTCATGGTTGCATTTCAAATAACATTCAACATATTATTCATGTAACAAGGAAGAACATTAACCTTAACCTGCGATATTAAAAGAATTCTATTGTAATTTTAAAATTTCGTTAAGGTTGGGGAAGATTTAAATTATCAAAATCATATATTTGCAAAAATTAAAGCAAAAAAAGCACCTAATTAAACTCCCATACATTATGAAATTTACTCCCTACAAAACGATTTATTTCAAAATAATAATCTTGATCCCAATTCTTGTAATTTTTTCACAATTAAAATCTTTTTCACAATTTGAAGAAACTTATGAAGATTCGAGGAGGTTTCATCTTGGCTTCACTACAGGGATAAATAACATTTCGGGCATTTTAGGCCCTAATGTTGAATACAAGCTTGAAGGCCCTATATCCCTTTATGGGGCAGCTGGATTGGGTACTTGGGGTTTCAAATTATCCGGAGGTGCAAGATATTACTTTGATTATCCCAATCGTTTTGCCTTAAATTTAGGGCTATCGCATGCCTTAGGAGCCAATAAAATAGAAACCGAAATAGAAACAGTTTCCAGTGGTTCCGGTAACACTCAAAAAGTAACTATGGACCTTCACCCTACTTCAACCTTAAACATTTCGACATTGTATTTTATAAAAATGGGTAAACATTCCCGGTTTAATTTTGAATTTGGATATGCAGTCCCTTTAAAAAACAGAGCATATTCCATTCATAATGGCGCAATATTGACAGAAACTTCACACAGGGTCATGAAATTATTGCAACCTGGTGGCTTAATATTGGGCATTGGAGTTTCTTTTGGATTGTAAATTTTCCGGTTAAATTTTTAAAAAAGCTGGTAGTATTTGTGGAGTATATACTTCCTTAAACGTTATAAATACTTGTAGATGGATCTTGTTTTAGTGGGTAATCACTAATAAACAAGAACCCAATTGTAAAATAGATTGTTGTTAAACAATATTCCTCAACCAGAATCAAACATGTCACAATTTTTTCTTTTGGAAAAAATTACTACCCAATAAAGAGTTGAAAAAAGACCTTTACAGCCAAATTATTAAAGAGAAAGCCAGTGAGCTTGGATTTCAGTATTGTGGCATATCAAAGGCTGATTTCCTTGAAGAAGAAGCGCCAGGCCTTGAAAAATGGCTCAATCAAAACATGCATGGAAAAATGGGCTATATGGAAAACCATTTTGACAAAAGGTTGGATCCCAGAAAGTTAGTTGACGGTGCAAAATCTATTATCACACTGCTATATAACTACTACCCGTCAAATGACCAATCTGCTTCCAATACATATAAAATTGCAAAATATGCATATGGTCAAGACTATCATTTGGTAATTAAAGAAAAGCTAAGATACTTTATAAACAGCCTAAAAGAGCATATAGGGGAAATTAATGGAAGGGCATTTGTTGATTCTGCTCCAATTATGGAACGTGCATGGGCAAAAAAAAGTGGTCTTGGTTGGATTGGAAAAAACAGCTTGCTATTGAACAAAAACATGGGAAGCTTTTTTTTTATTGCTGAGGTTATAATTGATATGGAGCTGTCATACGATGGCCCTGTTAAAGATTACTGTGGCACTTGTACAAGGTGTATGGATGCCTGCCCTACAGAAGCCATACCTGCTCCTTATGTTGTAGACGCCAGTAAGTGCATATCTTATTTTACTATTGAACTCAAAGAAGAAATACCCAATGAAGTGGCCGGAAAATTTAATGATTGGATATTTGGGTGCGACATTTGCCAGGATGTTTGTCCTTGGAACCGTTTTTCAAAACCTCATAAAGAAAAATCCTTTTACCCTCATCCTGACATAGAAGATATGAACAAAACCGATTGGGAAGAGATAACGGAAGAAGTCTTTAAGACCTTGTTTAAGAATTCGGCAGTAAAAAGAGCGAAGTTTGATGGGTTTAAAAGAAATATTGGATTTGCGGGGAAATTTAGGGAATAAAAAAAGCCCACCTAAATTAGGCAGGCCCTTATAGTTTTAAATAACAGTGAAACACCTGTTTAGGAGTATTAGGTACTTTTCACTAAATTTTGAATAGCACCAATTTTTCAATTCCCCGATTTCATCAGGAACAAGCATCGAAATAGCTTTCTTCAATTCTTTTTCAAAAAGATCTTTGTGAAAACTTACTTTCGATAGAATAATTTTAACATATTCTAACATAGCATTGACTTTGAAAAATAGTTAAATATAAAAAATAATAGAAGCACGATTGGATAATATTGCCTTGCCTTTAGAACGTTTAAAATAACAAAAAATTCCATAAAATAAAAGATTAATATTAAATTTATATTTCTCTTCGTTCACCATAAAATGAATGAAAAAACAATGCGCGATAAAAGTTATTTTATGAGGTTTTTGGGGTTGATTTTATTTTTATCTGGGCTCGGCAATGTTATGGCACAAGAGGTGAAAATAGAATTGGGTCCGGGAGAAATCGCCTCCAATGATATGTACACCATTTCTATTTCAATTGAAAATGGCAAGCTGACAGATTATGATAAATTTCCTGAAATCCCCGGATTTACCAAAAGTGGCACATCATCGTCATCTTCAACAAATATTATCAACGGAAAGCGGACTACGTACCAAAGTATCATTCAAAACTATATCACTTCAGGAGAAGGCGAATACACCCTTAACCCTTTTTACATGAAAATTAACGGTGAGGTCTATAGTTCTCCGGGAAAAAAAATAAAGGTTGGGCCTTCAAATCAAAACCGGAGGCAAAACAAAACCTACAGCTACGACCCATTTGAAGATTTTTTTGGTGGTGGCGAGGAGGAGGAATTTGTGGAAGTAGAAGACGATGCATTTTTTGCCCTTTCGGTTGATAAAGACCAGGTATATGTTGGTGAAGGACTGAATGTAGTACTTGCATTTTATGTATCCGAAAAAAATGAAGCACCGCTAAATTTTTACGATGTTGGAAGGCAATTATCAGAAATCTTGAAAAAACTTAAGCCGGCAAATTGTTGGGAAGAAAATTTCAACATTGACAACATCAATGAAGTCAATGTAGTCATAGACAACAAAAGGTTTAGGCAGTTTAGAATTTATCAGGCAAGTTTTTTTCCTTTGAACAACAGCCCAATAGAATTTCCTTCTCTTGGGCTTCAAATGATAAAGTATAAAGTGGCCCGAAAACAACGTTTTTTTGGGCAAAACAAAAAGGAAGATTTTAAAACCTATAATACCAAACCTAAATCGGTAAAGGTCCTGGACCTGCCCCCGCACCCGTTAAAAGACCAGGTTTCTGTTGGGGCTTTTAAGCTGACGGAAAAAATTTCCCAATTTGATCTATCTACAGGTGAAAGTTTTACCTATGGTTTTAACATAAAAGGTGAAGGCAATATTTCCCATATTAACCCACCTATTGTTCCTGCCAAAAAAAATGTTGAATTTTACGCACCGAGTGAAACTTTAAGTATCCAAAAAACAGGAAGCAAAGTTACCGGCAATAAATTGTATAGCTACTATGGCATCCCGAAAGAACCTGGCGACCACAGCTTGAACGAATATTTCAATTGGGTATTTTTTAATCCTAATACCCATAAATATGATACACTGAAATCCACTTTAACCTTAAATGTTGTTGGGGCGAGCAAGAAAGACAATTATATAGCCTCTAACGAAATGGGTGAATTTTATGAAGATTTGGAACTAGAGGACAATCAGCTTGTGAGCCTGGCTACCGATGACAGGATCAAGCTCTTTGTAAACATATTTATTTTAGCGATGTTAGTGCTTACTGCAGTTTTTATTTTTAAAAAATAATTGTTTTTAGAAAATAATTGATGGGAAATTCTTACGGAACACGATTTAAAATTACAACTTTTGGCGAGTCGCATGGAAAAGCCATTGGGGTTATCGTTGATGGCTGTCCTGCCGGCTTAAACATCAATGAGAGCCTGATACAGCTTGACCTTGACAGAAGGAAGCCAGGTCAATCTAAAATAACTACCCAACGAAAAGAATCTGATACTTTTCAAATATTATCCGGGGTATTCGAAGAGAAAGCAACTGGAACGCCCATTTGTATGATGATCTGGAACGAAGATCAGAAAAGCCATGATTATTCCCATATAGCAGAGAAATTCAGGCCATCTCATGCGGATTATACCTATCAGGTAAAATACGGCATCAGGGATTATAGAGGAGGAGGAAGAAGCTCGGCCAGGGAAACTGCAGCCAGAGTTGCCGCAGGGGCAATAGCCAAACAATATTTGAACCTTTACAATATTTCAATTCAAGCATTTGTGTCACAGGTTGGGCAGCTTAAACTCGAAAAACCTTACCAGAAACTAAAATTGGAAGAGGCGGAAAATAACATTGTAAGGTGCCCGGACCCTATAATGGCCGAACAGATGATTTCATTGATCGACGACACACGGAAAAACAGGGATACCATTGGGGGGGTTGTAACCTGTGTTATAAAAGGAGTTCCTCCAGGTTTGGGAGAGCCTGTTTTTGATAAATTTCATGC
>JALZND010000304.1 GCA_030857845.1 Bacteroidota bacterium
GCCATAACATTTGGTTATTTTCCGGTTTCCACCAGTGATACATATCTTGAATTAGGAAGTCTTTCAAAGGACCAAAATAATACTTTATATCCAAAATTTGAATTAGAAGAGCTGCTGTTTGAACCTGTTAACAGCTTGTTTGGATTATACCTTCAAAACCTGCAAGGATCAATTTACTCAAATGATGCCTTGAACTTAAAGAAAGGAAATCAACCACATTTGACAAGATTATACCCCATTATAGATCATGATGGATCAAAAATAGATAATCAATATTTACTTGCATATGAAGTAAATTCTGATGGCGATTATCAGGATTATGTCTTTATGATTTCTAATGTAATACCAATGGCATGTACTCCTCGTTTTGAAATTTCCATTGCAGAAATTAACCAACCTGACTGCGAAGGGGAATTTGGAAGTGTTACTTTTTCAACCACCTCCTCAAATCCATTTATAAAATACACCCTTGGAAAAATAGGAATTCCTCAACCATCACCTATTTTTAATAATTTATTACCGGGCGAATATCAGGTTTATGCCTATGAAGAAGCCAATCATTGTTGGGCCATGATTAATTTTACAATCCTGGAGCCCAAAAACAGCATTGATTTTTCTTTCGATATTCAACCTGTTACGTGCGGACAAACTTCAGATGGTTCTGTAAAAATAAATAGTATTACAGGTGGGTCACCTCCTTATAAAATTTTTTGGCGGCATCAAAATCAAGAATCACAATTAGTTGAGAACCTAGATCCGGGTGTCCATCAAATAACTGTTATGGATGCTGAGAATTGTAAAAGGTCAAAACTAGTTGTGGTAAACAAAAGCAGTGAATGTATTTCCAATGAGGTGATTTTCAATTTTTATGCCACAAGTAACAATCAAAATTTTGCTGACCTCATCTGGCAAACATCTTCAAAAGCAAAAATTAAAGAGTATATGATTGAAAGGTCAGGTGATAAAACCTTCTTTGAAAAGATTGGAAATATTGAGGCTATAGATAATGAAACATCATATCACTTCCAATTTTCTGATCCCAAACCGTTATATGATATTACATTTTACCGGTTAAAGTATATCACAATTGATGGCTTGGAAGGTTATTCAAATATTTTATCAATTCGTGCAGAAAGCCAAAAAATACATATGTACGTATATCCTAATCCTAATAAGTTTAGCTATATAATTTTAGAAATGCAGGGATTGACAGTGAATGAAAAAGTAAATATGAAATTTGTGGATAGTTTTGGTAGGAATATATTGAGCAAATATATTTTGGCAAATGAAAAAGGAAATATTAAAGAAACATTAGATTTAGATCTTTCATTATCTTCGGGGATATATCATATATCAATATATTCCGCTACAAAAACTTTTCATAAACAAGTAGTGGTAGTAACAAAATAAGTTTTCCCTCGTATTTTTTGTAATTAAGCTTATGTAGAAGCTTTTATTATCAACATTATCATAGATTATTTCGTACTCACAATAACTGATTTTTCGGGAATGCAGTAACACATTGGACCTATTATTGAGAATATTAATCTTTTTTAATGTTGTTCATGTTACTTTTCTTAATTTTGCAGGATATATACCGAAACCTTACATTAAAACTACATGTCAGGATTTAAACAATTGTTTTGCATTACATAAACAAGCTTTATTGTAACAAAAAGATTTAAAAAATTAATTTATAAATATATGAAAAGAACCTCGCGAGGGTTAAAGTATTTCTACCTATTATTTTCAATATTATTTGTCTCTTCATTTTCATCATCAGCTCATATCTCCAGGGAAGTTTTTAACGCGGGCATTGAAAATGTTTTGGTAGATGAAAACATCGAAATAACCCATAAAACTCAAAATATTGAGCTTTCGCAGGGAACTATTGGTTTTTTATCTAATTATATCAGCACGACTGGTGGCCCCACAGATGTGTTCCTAACAGCCGCATCTGTAAACAGTACAACTTCCTGGCTTTATGTAAATGGTGCTCTGTTGAACGAACTAAGATTCTCTTCTGGATCAGAAATTACTTTTGAAGTACGTGCTTCAGGATTGCCTCCAGGTATATATACTTCTATCGTTACTGTTTCATCACCAGGGCATGGTTCAGCACAATTACAAATTAACCTTCGGGTAAGTGGTGATATAACTACACTCGCCTCTATAATACAAGTCAATTTCCAGGACGAAGCAACTACCCCGCCTGCAGGTTGGCTAAAAGATTATGGGCTTCCTTATGGGGCAAAATCAGGGTCATCATATAATTATGGCTGGAAGAAAAGCTCAGACCGGACGCCTATAGATCTTTCTATTGGTGGAACTGCACCTGGAAATGGAAGAAAAAGAAGTGAGCCAAGCGATATTTTGCTTGCTACATTGATGCATATGCAAGGTGGTGATGTTGCTGGATATACAGGAAATGTTAATGAAGGGATATGGGAAGTTGCTGTTCCGAATGGAAATTACAAAGTAACAGTTTCTGTTGGGGACAATGACCAAATTGATAGTGAACATTCAATTAATATTGAAGGTATAAGTGCCATTTCTAAATTCATCCCTACTTCTTCTAATAATAATAAATTTAAAAGTGCTACTATTACCGTATCCGTTTCTGATGGCTTTTTGACCCTTGATGCTATAGGCGGTACCAATACAAAAATCAATAGTGTGCTTGTAGAAACATCCACAGAGTCCAAACCTTCTGTGGTAACAACAAATCCATACAATAACGAGGAAAATGTAGCTACTAATGCCTCAATATCAACAGCCATCATGAACTTGCCCAATGGTGCTGTTGACAATAATACCCTTTCCAATGCTACTGTCTTCCTGGAAGAATTACCTTCCAATACAAAAGTTTCGGCAAATGTAAACGGTACAGGAGGTGGTGATGCTATTACCCTTGTCCCTTCTTTACCATTAAAAAGCAATACAAGTTATAGGTTTACTATTACAATTGGTGTAAAGGATGTTACAGGAGTCGCATTTGTGCCTTTCTCAATGACCTTTAAAACAGGTTCTTCCTCTGTAGTAGAGAATTCACAAATCCAATTCAACAAAGTAAAACAAACTACTACAGACAATGTAAAGCATACCACTTTAGAAATAGGCCCTGATGGAAAACTTTATGCAACAACCATAGATGGGAAGATAAGACGCTACCCAATTGCTGATGATGGCACTTTGGGAATCCCGGAGATATTTTCTTTGAAAGATTTATATGGGAATAGTGAAGAACGTGCCATAATTGGTTTGGTGTTTGACCCTGCTGCCACTGCCCAAAACCTGATAATATATATTACCCATACCGCATTTGTTTTTGAAAAGGCACCAAATTTTACTAGTAAAATTACCAAATTAAGTGGAGCAAACCTTTCTAGCGTTCAAGATATAGTAATCAACCTGCCAAGGTCTACCAAAGACCATTTAACAAATAGCTTAAGATTTGGGCCAGATGGTGCGATATACTTTACCCAGGGAAGTAACAGTTCTATGGGCGAAGCGGATAAAACCTGGGACCTGCGCAAAGAAAATTTATTGTCTGCTGCAGTACTGCGGTTAGACCTGGCTAAAGTCTCCAGCTTTCCATTGGATGTTTTAACATCTGAAAGCGGAGGTACTTATAATCCATATACCACAAATGCCCCTCTTACAATTTACGCTTCTGGCGTAAGAAATGCATATGACCTTGTGTGGCATAGCAATGGCCAACTTTATGTGCCTACAAATGGCTCTGGGTCTGGTGGAAATTCTCCAGCTTCTGTAAATGGAACATTAAGGCCTGATGGAACTACATACAACGGCCCAGTGATACCAGCATTGACAAATATTCAACAAGTTCAGCCTGATTTACTTTTCAAGGTGGAAAAAGGAGGGTATTATGGGCACCCAAATCCATTGCGGGGAGAATATGTAATGTTTGGAGGGAACCCGACCAGTGCAAATGATCCTGCACAATTAAATGCTTATCCTGTGGGAACCCTGCCTGATGCTAATTGGAAAGGCTTCGTATTCAATTTTGATCTGAATAAATCAGCAAATGGCGCTATTGAATATAAAAGCAATACATTTAATGGTGCATTAAAAGGGAAGTTGCTTGTAACAAGGTTTAGTCAAAACAAGGATATCATTACCCTTACACCAGGAGGTGATAATTTAAATATAATAAGTGCAATCGAAGGCTTAAGTATCCCCGGTTTTTCAGGTTTTGTTGACCCACTTGACCTTATAGAAGATACCAGGAACGGCAATATTTATATTTCAGAATACGCCAGGAATGAAAATACGAAAGGCAATATAACTTTATTGAAGCCAATTGAAAAATCACAAATAGCAAGTGTAGAAAAAGAGGTTATATTCAGTTCGTTAAAAACAGAAACTACGGCACCAAAATTGGGCTCCATAAAGAACAATGGTGATAAATCTGTTACCATAACCAATTTAAGTTTTGAGGGTGCAAATAATACAACCTTTGAAATATTAAATAAACCTACATTGCCGATAATATTAGCTCCGGCAGAAATCCTAAACCTTGATATTGTTTTCAAACCATCTGGTACAGTAGGTCCATTGCAAGCCTTCCTTAATGTTTACGTGGACAACTCCAGTGTTCCAGACCTTAATATTGGCATGTATGGGTTAAGTGCGAATGGCTTTGAAGGGAACGACGAACCACCACTTAATGACATTGTAAAAACTTTGGGGTATAATATTAATGTGGGCGGCACCACATTAACCCTAAGCACCCAGGCAGCCCTAATCGGAGAGGAAGTATATGCGCAACTTTTCCAAAAAGTTGGTGCAGGAAATGTAGAAATCGTGCCCGTGGCAAGGTACTCACCAGCAG
>JALZND010000305.1 GCA_030857845.1 Bacteroidota bacterium
GTAAGGACCCAAAAGCTGTCGCTGACACCTCTTTTGGTAAGAGGTATCTGCTGTAGCTCGGCAACAGCCACTGCACTGGAAATGCCAGGTACTACGGCTGTAGGTATGTTAAAAGATTTGGCAAAACTAATCTCTTCATGGCCCCTGCCAAATACAAAAGGGTCACCACCTTTCAGCCTTACCACATGCCCATAGGAAAGCGCCATATCCACCATCAAATGGTTTATCTGGTCCTGCGTGAGGGAATGGTTTCCAGCTCTTTTTCCAACATAAATTTTTAAGGCACTTTCTGGTATATAAGACAACAAATCCTCATTTACCAAAGCATCGTACAATACTACATCAGCAGCTTTTAATGTGCTGATGCCTTTTAAAGTAAAAAGCTCAGGATCGCCAGGCCCTGCACCAACCAGTGTTATTTTAGGATACACTTGCTTTTTCATTCTCCTGCGTTTTCTGTCTTAATATTGAAACTGATTTATGAATGTCCAATGCTTGTGCAAAATATGCTTCGGCAAAGGTTTTGTCAGGTACATTTTGGTTTATTTGATATACAATGCTCTTGAAGTCGGCAGGAAGGTTGATCAAGCCTTTTTCTACAACATGCGTATCAAAATCGTTGATGATCCCTGCCTGGGTATTGCAATTTGTATCCAAAGCCAGCAGGTATGATTTTGCTGTGCTCACCATGGCATTGTAGCTATGGTAAATTGCATCTGCATTGGCACCATCGGCCAAGGCATTTTTTGCCCAACTCAATTTTTCTTCCGATTCATATAATAAAGTAGCAACAAGGTCAATCATCACCCCGGCACATTCCCCAACACCTATTGCGGTTTCAAATTTCTCGTTCAGGCCCCAATCGATATAATCATCTTCCACAAGGTTGTCTGCACTTGCAAGTGGTTTCAGGAGCTGATAAAAATAATCCTTTCCTTGTCTTCTGTAATAGTCGTTGAAATATTCTCCATCAAAAGAATTCTCCTGGTAATCGTTAAGCAAATAACGAACTACATCCGGGCCTCTTTTACTGGGGACTTTGGTAATTTTATCGGCTATGCTGCCTTTTCCATCCCGCTGTATGCCTCCACCGATCATTACCTGCAGGGCAGGGTAGACCACACCATTTTTTTTAGAAGAACTTCCATGGAAACCAATGTTGGCAATGGTATGCTGCCCACAAGCATTGATACAACCACTGATTTTTATTTTTATATCTGTATTATACGCTAGTTCGGGATATTCAATTTTTAAAATCTTTTCCAGTTCCCTGGCAATTCCTGTGCTGCTGGAAATACCTAAGTTACAAGTATCCGTGCCGGGGCATGCCGTTATATCCAAAGTACTGTCAAAACCTGGGTCAGCCATCCCGATTTTATCTAATTCAGTAAATATATAGGGCAAGTTTTCTTTATCAACAAACTTCAACAACAGGCCTTGGTTTACGGTAATTCTGATATCATCGGCAGCATAGTCGCGGACTATAGGGGCCAGCTTCCTGGCTGTACCAGAAGGGATATCGCCCAAAAGTACTTTTATGTTTATGCCATAGTACCCTTTTTGTTTTTGTTCAAAAACATTGGTTTTCAACCAGGTATCATATTTTTTTGTGTCGGCTATGACTACTTCAGGTGCTTTATTCGTGGCCTTAACGGCTATTTCAGGAACTCCATTTCGGTCAATTTTATACTCTTTCGACTTCAAGGCCACTCTTTCATTGTCAACAAGTTTCATGAACTCTTCGAAGCCCAGATCACTGATCAGGTACTTCATTCGGGCTTTATGCCTTCTGTTCCTTTCACCATACCGGTCAAAAACCCTTATGACACCTTCCGTAAAGGGGATGATCAGGTCTTCATGGATAAATTCACTGGCAACAAAAGCATGTTGTGGCTGTGAGCCCAATCCTCCACCAATCATCACTTTAAAACCTCTTATTTCCAGACCGCCTTCCAGCTTTAATCTTGGTATAAAACCCAAATCGTGTATAAAAGAAAATCCTGAATCATCATCGCTTGAAGAAAAAGAAATTTTGAATTTCCTGCCCATTTCCTGGCAAATAGGATTTCGAAGGAAATATTTGAACATGGAATGTGCATAAGGAGATATATCGAAAGGCTCAGTAGGGTCAATACCGGCCATTGCAGAACCTGTTATGTTCCTTACAGTATTTCCGCAAGCTTCACGAAGGGTAATATCGTCTTGTTCAAGTTTAGACCACAGCTCTGGTGTCCTGTCCAGGCTCACGTAATGCACTTGTATATCCTGCCTGGTAGTTAAATGCAAGTTGCCGGTAGCATATTCATCTGAAATATCCGCAATCCTTAAAAGTTGCTTTACCGATAACCTTCCAAACGGCAATTTTATCCTCACCATCTGAACACCTTGCTGGCGCTGTCCATACACGCCCCTTGCCAACCTCAGGCTCCTGAATTTTTCCTCATTGAGGGTTCCTTCACGGAACAACCTGATTTTTTTCTCCAGGTCAATAATGTCTTTTTCTACTAACGGATTTTCAAGTTCGCTTCTGAACGTCTGCATTATATTCTCTTTTTAGTTAAAACTGCTTCAATCTGCAGCAGCAATATAATTGTTAATACTTTATAGGGACTGAAAGTAAAGCCCATAAAAAAAGGGCCTTTCGGTTGAGAAAGACCCTTTAATTTTCTTTATAAATAAATATATATTATTTTGAAAATTTAACAGACCTTCCCTAAACTAAAGCAACAACAGATACAACACATCCTTGTGATGGCCCCGATTGCATTGTTAGAATAAGAAAGAGTTCTTTTTTTCATGTAATTCTTTTTTACGTTACAAATATAATTTAGTTTTTTACAAATTCAAAAAGATGAAAAATAAATATTATCAAAATTAAATTTTGTCGGGTTGTAATTTAAAAAAATATTTTTCCACATTTGTAACTTGAATTTATTTGCCAAGAAATTGGTTTTGCCAATTAAGCGTATCAACACCTATGAAAAGAAAAAAATTCAATACTGTAGCCATTAGGACTCAAACCCCTAAAACCCAAAATCGGGAACATTCCGTACCATTGTATTTAACTTCAAGTTTTGTGTTTGAAGATTCAGAGCAAATGCGTGCCATGTTTGCCGACGAAATAGGTGGGAATATCTATAGTAGGTTTTCAAATCCAAATACAACTGAATTAGTAGACAAGTTGTGTGCCCTTGAAGGAGCAGAAGATGGTTGTGCTTTTGCTACGGGAATGTCGGCGGTATTTAGTACTTTCGGTGCTTTGCTCCAGTCCGGTGACCATATTCTTTGTTGCCAATCTGTATTCGGCTCAACACATTCCATCCTTACAAAGATTCTCCCAAAGTGGGGGATTGCCCATACTTATACCGACATATTAAAGCCTGAAACCTGGGAGGCGCAAATTAAGCCCCAGACAAAAATTATTTTTGTAGAAACACCTTCCAATCCAGGCATTGATCTCATAGACCTTGAATGGCTGGGCAAGCTGGCAGCCAAGCACAACCTGATATTGGTGGTGGACAATTGTTTTGCAACACCATATTTGCAACAGCCAATTAAATATGGGGCACATATTTCCTTGCATTCGGTGACTAAATTTATCGATGGCCAAGGAAGGGTTTTAGGCGGTGCAGTTTTAGGAAATAAAGAACTAATACAAGAAATAAGGTTTTTTGCAAGGCATACAGGTCCATCCATGTCACCATTTAATGCATGGGTGCTTTCAAAAAGCTTGGAGACTCTTGCCATCAGGATGGACAGGCATTGTGAAAATGCTTTAAAGCTCGCACTGTACCTTGAGCAGCACCAAGAGGTAGAAGTTGTAAAATATCCATTCCTGGAATCGCACCCCAATTATGATATCGCAAAAAAGCAAATGAAAAAAGGTGGAGGCGTGTTGTCGTTCGTCATTAAAGGAGGCTTAGAACGCGGGAAAAAGTTCCTTGATTCTGTAGAAATGATATCTTTATCTTCAAACCTTGGTGATTGCCGTACTATTGTGTCGCATCCTGCTTCTTCGACCCATGCAAAGCTTACTGAGGAAGAAAGAAGTGCCACTGGAATAGTACCAGGCCTTATCAGGATTTCGGCCGGTTTGGAAGATATAGATGATATCATTGAAGATATTGAGCAAGCAATTGAAGTCTCTAAAATGGTAGCCGTTTCCTAAAAAATATAAAATAATCTAATTGCATATTTAATATCCTCACAGGGAAGAAGAAGCTTTATTTCGCTAAGCATTATGTAAATGAGTCAGATTTTGAACAGCACAGGATTAAATTGATGATCAGCACTATTGACAAATACTTTCAACAAATTTAAACATACCTCATGTTTATTCCTTGGCTGACTTTTTGAAACTAAGGATCAACATGAAAAAGTCTGTAATTTTCAGAAACTTTGCCTATATCCCTCTATAGATGAAGGAGGGTTTTCTTTTCTGGTCACTCCCAACAAAATACAAGCTTTTAGAATACATTGTATTTTTGCCGAAAATACCCATAATCATCGAACTAGAAAAAATCATGAAGGGGTGATTTTTTAATTGACAGCTATTAAAAAAAGACGGTTTCGGACAGTCAATGGATTTTACCAAAAAAATGAAGAGACGTAAATTTATTCAAAAACAATTACCACTTCTGGAGCACTGGCCGTTGGAATAGATTCAACATCCGGAGTGTTAGGAGAACTATTGACTAAACAAAAATTTAATTTCATGACTACATCACACCCAAATATCACATTGATTAACGACTTTTTTCAAGCCTATTCTAATAATGATCTCGATGGAATAAAAAAAGTATTTGCTGAAGATATAAAATGGCATATACCAGGAAATCATCCTCTAAG
>JALZND010000306.1 GCA_030857845.1 Bacteroidota bacterium
CCATTAAGAGAATATCTAAGCTTAACTTTGAATCCAAAATTAAAATATCTTGACAAGAAAAGGACATCGGTATATTCTATCAACAAAAAAGGTAATCCAGTATATGTAGGTGGTGTATGGAAAGATGAACTGATAGATTTCAGGACCAGGAATTTTGGCGATTTTACTTTATTGACTGATACCATACCGCCTCAAATAAAGGTTATTAAAGCCAGCAATATTGAATGCAGGTTTCAGATAAAGGATGATCTTTCTGGTTTGAAAAGTTTTAGGGCAACAATTGGAGGCCAATGGATATTGATGAACTACGACCATAAAAGAAACTTGATTTGGTCGGAAAAGTCTGACAATACCATCCCATTTAAAGGGGATTTTGAATTGGTTGTTACAGACAATGCAGGAAATGAAAATATTTTTAAAACAAAATTTTAAATATTTATGGATCTTAAAATAGGTCAAAAAGCACCAGATTTTTCATCTACTACCCAACACGGTGAGACCATCAGATTATCTGACCAACAGGGGAAAAAAATTATACTTTATTTTTATCCTAAAGATAATACGCCAGGTTGCACGGCGCAGGCATGCAACCTGCGTGACAACTTTCCGCAACTGTCAGAAAAAGGATATATTATATTTGGTGTAAGTCCTGATACTGCCGAATCGCATGTTAAATTCATTCAAAAACAACAGCTTCCTTTTGTACTTATAGCAGATACCGACCATTCTATCCATGAGCTTTATGGGGTATGGAAGGAAAAGTCCATGTATGGGAAAAAATATATGGGGACTATCCGGACAACATTTGTTATAAATGAAGAAGGTATTATTGAAGACATAATAGAAAAAGTTGATACCAAAGACCATACAAGACAAATCCTAAAAAACAGTTAAACTCAACATTTCCAATGGCAGAACAACCAGATTACGACAAACTAAGAGCTACAGCTTCCCAGATAAGAAGAGATATATTGAGAATGGTGCATGGAGTACAATCAGGACATCCGGGGGGCTCCCTTGGCTGTACAGATTATTTTGTGGCCTTGTACTTCCATATTTTGAAACACAACAATAAATTTAACCCTGATGGGAAAGATGAAGATTTGTTCTTTCTTTCCAACGGTCATATATCACCTGTTTGGTACAGCGCCCTTGCAAGAAGTGGTTATTTTGAAGTTTCTGAGCTGGCAACTTTCCGTAAGCTGAATTCCAGGCTTCAAGGCCATCCTGCCACGGAAGAAGGTTTGCCCGGGATCAGGATCGCTTCAGGTTCATTGGGGCAAGGGCTTTCTGTAGCGCTGGGTGCTGCCCAATCAAAAATGCTAAATGGCGACAGGAGCTTTGTATTTGTATTGATGGGAGATGGGGAACAGCAGGAAGGCCAGGTATGGGAAGCAGCCATGTATGCAGCTCATAATAGAATTGATAACATTATCGCTACTATTGATTATAATGGGCAACAAATAGATGGCCCTGTTGACCAAATTTTGTCCCTTAAAGACCTTAAATCAAAATGGGAAGCATTTGGGTGGGACGTAATTGAAAGCCATGGAAACAATCTTGAGGATATCATCCCAAAGCTGGAGCTGGCAAAATCCCTTGCCCGTAAAGGAAAGCCTGTAATGAACATCATGTCTACTGCTATGGGATATGGGGTTGATTTTATGACTGGTTCGCATAAATGGCATGGAATAGCACCCAATGATAAACAGTTGGAAGATGCTTTGAGCTTTTTAGAAGAAACCTTAGGGGATTATTAAATTAAGAAATAGTTGAATTACATTGCATGTTGCATCAAGTCCTGTATAATCGTTTTCCTGGCATGTGCCACTGTGAAGGCCCAGGTCAACCAGCAGGAGCTTCCAAGAAAAACGAGGATATTGTTTTTACTGGATGCCTCCGGCAGCATGCTTGCCAAAATGGAAAATGACCTTAGGATGAACGTTGCAAAGAAACTTCTCTCAGATCTTACTGATTCTTTGAAGGTCAACCCCAATGTAGAGCTGGCCCTTAGGGTCTATGGGCACCTGCACCACAGACGGCTGCAAAATTGCAAGGATTCAAAGCTAGAAGTGCCCTTCAGGCCCGGCAACCATGAGGTCATTATCAATAGTCTAAAAAATTTGCAGCCCCAGGGAAATACACCCATAGCATATTCCCTACAACAATCAGCAAATGATTTTACAAAAGATGATAATGCACGCAATATCATCATTATTATTACTGATGGGCTTGAATCTTGCGGTGGCGACCCTTGTGCTATATCAATTGCCCTTCAGGAAAAAAAGATTTTCCTGAAGCCATTTGTAATAGGTATTGGCATGGAAGAAAATTTTGAAAAACAATTTTCATGTGTAGGGCAGTATTTCGATGCCAGGAACGTTTCTGAATTCCGCTACATCCTAAACAAGGCAATCAGGCAGTCCCTAAACAAAACTACCGTCACCGTAGACCTTACCGATGAAACCGGTGCTTCAGCCGAGACCAATGTAAACGTAACATTTGTGAATAACTTCACTGGTCAACCGGTTTATGACTTTGTACATTATCGGGATAAAAAAGGACTTCCTGATACAGTTACTGTGGATGCAGTATTATCTTATGATATAGTAGTAAATACGATCCCTCCGGTTCATAAATATAACATCCCTCTTGAAGGAGGAACACACAACAATATAAAGATCAAATCCCCACAAGGATATCTCTTGGTTTCTCAAAAAGGCCATACTGAATACAAAGGGGGAGTAAAAGTTTTGGTAAAGAAGCAAGCTGCCGCTGAAATATTAAATATCCAATCAGTACCAGAACAAGTGAAATACCTTGCGGGCATATATGATTTAGAAATATTGACAATTCCCCGAGTTATTTTTAAAGGTGTAATTATCGACCCACAAAAAATAACTAATTTGCAGGTGCCAGCCCCGGGTATTTTGAATATCAGTACAGGAGTACCGGGAATTGGCAGCTTATATGGTATCGACCAGGAGGGCTCCCAACTGTGGACCGGCAACCTGAACGATACCAAAACGCAAGAAACACTGGCTATACAACCGGGGGATTACAAGCTGGTTTTTCGTGCAAAAAATGCTTTTGGGAGCAAATTTACCGAAATAAAAAGTTTTACTATAAAATCAGGATCCACTACAAGTATTAAAATTTTTAACAAATGACAAAAATTACCTATAAGGAGAAAAAAGACACAAGATCCGGTTTTGGAGCAGGATTGTTGGAATTAGGGAAAACCAACAAAGATGTAGTGGCACTTTGTGCAGATCTAACAGGTTCCCTTAAAATGACCGATTTCCAAAAAGAATTCCCTGAAAGGTTTTATCAGGTAGGGATTGCCGAAGCCAATATGATGGGGCTTGCTGCTGGTATGACCATTGGGGGTAAAATTCCCTTTACCGGCACTTTTGCAAATTTTTCTACAGGAAGGGTTTATGACCAAATTAGGCAGTCTATTGCTTATTCTGGAAAAAACGTAAAAATTTGTGCATCCCATGCTGGAATTACCCTTGGGGAAGATGGCGCTACACACCAGATCCTGGAAGATGTAGGTATGATGAAAATGCTTCCCCACATGACGGTGATCAACCCTTGCGATTATAACCAAACCAAAGCTGCCACAATTGCTATTGCAGAACATGTGGGCCCGGTTTACCTAAGGTTTGGCAGGCCAGTTGTCCCTATTTTTACAGATCCTGACCAAAAGTTTGTGATAGGAAAAGCCGTAAAATTTATAGAAGGGAGTGATGTTAGTATTTTTGCAACTGGGCATCTCGTTTGGGAAGCTATAAAGGCCGAAGCCATTCTTGCAGAAAAAGGCATCAGTGCTGAAATTATAAATATACATACCATTAAACCAATTGACACTCAGGCTATACTTGATTCCGTAAAGAAAACAGGATGTGCTGTATCTGCTGAAGAACATCAGATGAATGGCGGATTAGGAGATAATATTGCCCAAATCCTTTCCCGATACAACCCTGCGCCACTGGAAATGGTTGCCATTGATGATTCTTTTGGTGAAAGTGGAACACCTGAAGAGCTTATGGTAAAATATGGATTGACTGCAGAGAATATAGTTGAAAAAGCTTTGGCAGTATTGGAGAGAAAGAAGAAATAACTTCTTACTCTTCACTGATAAAATTTACAAAAACTATACTTAAATATCGCTGTTAAGGAAATTATAAACAGAATTATTAAGAACACACATAAAGATAAAAGAGGCTTAGAATAAATATTTAAGCCTCTTTTTTATGAAATAAATTTTAAATAATTAAATATATGACATTTAGATTTATTTGTAATTTGTAAAAATCTTTCTAATAATTATCCCACATGAACAAACTTAATTTTACAAAATCACATTATGAAAGTATAATAAACAAAATAATTTATATCTATTTTTGCAAAAAGGGAAAAGGATGAGAAGAAGCAACATATTTTTTAAAGCGGTATGGTACCTTGCCAAAGGAACTTTTAAAAGGTCAAAAAGTGGTGACCCCGTATTATATTCCGCTGCCATAGCCTTTTTTACTATATTTTCCTTACCACCAACTTTAATAATTGTGGTAGCAATAGCAGGGAAATTTTTTGGTGCACAAGCTGTAGAAGGTGAAATTGCTGAACAAATAACAGCATTGGTGGGACCGGAGAGTGCCATTCAAATACAGGAAATCCTGGAACAAAACGCTGCTGCTGCAGATAAAAATACTTTTTTTTCTATAGTGGGGGTAATCATTTTATTGTTTAGTGCAACCGTAGTTTTTTCGTTTATCCAAAAAGCATTAAACTCAATCTGGAATGTAAAAGCCAAACCACAAA
>JALZND010000307.1 GCA_030857845.1 Bacteroidota bacterium
GGGTTGTTTTGAGCCCCGGAAGCCTGAAATTCTAAACCTGGAGCAATTTGAAGGTAAAGGGATTTCTTATATGATAAAAGATCCAGAACATTACAGGGGCAAAAAGTTGGTGATTGCCGGGGGAGGTGATTCTGCCTTAGACTGGACCATTTATTTGGCTGACCTTGCTGCAGAAGTAACCTTGATTCACCGGAATGAAACATTCAGGGGTGCACCTGATTCTGCTGAAAAGGTGTTTGACCTGGCAAAGGCAGGAAAGATAAACCTATTGTTAAATTCAAACCTTCTTTCTGTGAAAGGTAATGGTGTGCTTAATTCAGTTTCAGTAATGAGCAAAGAAAAGCAGGTAAAAGAAATAGAAGCAGATTTTATGATACCTTTGTTTGGTTTGAGCCCAAAATTAGGACCTATCGCAAACTGGAAACTTGCAATTGAAAAAAATGCCATTACCGTAGATACTTTTGATTATTCAACCAATGTACCAGGTATATATGCAATTGGCGATATCAATACATATCCAGGTAAATTGAAACTTATATTATCAGGTTTTCATGAAGCTGCTTTAATGGCACAAAGTGCTTTTAAATGGGTATACCCAGATCAGAAATTGAGCTTTAAGTATACTACAGTAAATGGGGTAAATGCATTTTAATGCCTGAATTTTAATTTAATTTTATGATCACATTTGATGTGGAAGATTTACAGGGAACTGTTCAAACCGTTGAGGTTCCTGAAGGTATCAACCTTAGTTTGATGGAAGTCCTTAAAGCTTCTGAATATCCTGTACTGGCTACTTGTGGCGGAATGGCACTTTGTGCAACCTGCCACGTAGAAGTAGCAGATGATAATGGGACCTTAGGCGAACCTTCGGACGCGGAACTTGATATGCTCGATACACTTCCCCATGCATCAAGCTACAGCAGGCTTGCATGCCAAATTCAAATAGGAACGCAACTAAATGGATTGTTGTTCAAATTAAAAGAAGAACATTGAAACATATTGAGCAGCAAAATGATTGTATATTAATCTGCCATAGGCTAAATATTTTTTATTCTAATATGAATTTTTATTTTTTTCGATTGTTATTTAAGGCTATCCCTAAAAGTGCATAATCCATATTTTTATTACTCTATAAAATAAAAAATTTTTATATAAGAAAATAAGGATTTATTTTGCGTTTCAATTTATAATAAAGCAAGAACATTGACCCAAGAACAAGCCATATCACTTTACCACCCCATGCTTCAGGGCATCGCGTATAAGATTTTGCGAAGCAAAGCAGATGCTGAAGATATAGTGCAGGACACATTTTTGAGGTGGCTGTGTATCGATCATGAAAAAATCCAGAATACTAAAGCGTACTTGATCAATGCTGTTATAAACAATTGCCTGAATCATGTAAAAAAACTTCAAAGGAAGAAAGAAGAATACCTTGAGAACTTTAATTTCCAGGATATAATTGGCAGGTTTACTGAATCGGAAATTTTTAATTTCGACCTACAAACCGAAGTTTCGGAAGCTTTTTTGATTCTCCATGCTAAACTGGAACCTCTGGAGCGGGCAGTGTACCTGCTGAAAGAAGTTTTTGATTTTGATTATGATACACTGCAGGAAGTCCTTGATAAAAATAAGGACCATTGCCGCCAGCTTTTTAGCCGTGCCAGAAAAAAGCTGCACCAGGAAACTGACAAAATTAATTTTTCATTGCCCAGCTTGCCCAATAAGACCGAACTGATCAACAGCTTTTTGAACGCCATTGATATTGGGAATCCTTCAGAACTGGTAGCTCAATTAAAAAAAGATATTGGCAAAGCCATCTGTAAAAGCTTCTAGTCAATAACGTCTTTTTAAATTTTAAAAAAATATTTTTTATTTTTTGTCACAAACTTCGTTTTGTGTTGTCTTAGATCTTAAAGGGTAATTTGTCTTTCCCGATTTTTGTATTTTGTTACATTTAAATATTATTTACATGAAGGTCATTCTTATCTTCTTTATAGCACATTGGTATTTATCATTATTTTTTCAAACCTTCTTTCTTCATAGGTATGCCGCTCATAAAGCATTTACTATGAGCAATTTCTGGGAAAAAATATTCTTTGTTTTGACATGGATTTTCCAGGGTTCGAACTATTTAAGCCCTTATGGATATGGGGTGATGCACCGCATGCACCATGCATTTGCAGATACACCAGACGACCCACATTCGCCAAAATATGATGATAGCATATGGAAAATGATGTGGAAAACCAAAACCATATATTCTGATATATCCAACAGGAAAGTAAAAATTGATAAAAGATTTACCGATGGGGTACCACAATGGGAACCGTTCGACAGGATTGCCAGATCATGGCCATCAAGGCTATTTTGGGGAATAGTATATGTTGCTGTATACTGGCAATTTGCTACGGTGTGGTGGTTATGGCTTTTGTTGCCTGTACAATTCTTAATGAGCCCTATTCATGGAGCTATAATTAACTGGTTTGCACATAAATATGGTTACCGAAATTTTGAAGTTAAAGATACATCAAAAAATTTCTTGCCTGTTGATTTTTTAATGATGGGCGAAAGCTACCATAACAACCATCATAAAAACGGCTCCAGGGCAAACTTTGGAGGGATCAGGTGGCATGAAATCGACCCAACATATTTTGTCATCAAAATTTTGGACAAAGTAAAGATCATAAGATTAATAAAAAATAAACAAATAAAAATGGAGCAGGTACAAAAAGCTGCTTAATTTGAAGTAAAAGAGGCTGTCTCAAAATTCCCTAAAAGATGAAAGGCTGTCAGAATAATCTGGCATAAGGTTTTGCGCATTGCATTAAGATTTTTTTAAGCTCCAAAAGGAGCGGAATCAATAGTTAAGGGTGTAGCCCTAAGTTTTTTTTCAACCACAGCCCAATCGGGGTGTAATCAACGATGCCATGACGCAATCATAGTCCAACATTATATATTATCATATGGTGGGGTATACTGATAAGTAAATCTGGGATCAAATAACAAAATGATAATGCCCCTTTGGGGCTTTTCAATTATACGAATAGCCCGGTTATGTCTTCCTCGATCCGTTTGGGTTTCTTGGTATTTGCATCCAGCAAAGCGGGACTACAAAATCCGGTACTGACGAACAGAGGGCCTGGTACGGGAGTACCGGGAACACCAGGTAGTTTGTGTCGCAGCGCGAAGCAAAATCCTCTCACCAACTTCATTTGGCGGTTTGGAAGTTCGCCGTCCGGAAGAAAAAAGCCACCCAAGTGATTTTCACGAAAAAATTTCACTTTCCACAGTGACTTTGCTCCCTCATGCCAATCTACCCAGGTCACCACTTTTAGCTGATCGTTCAGCACTGCACCTTTAAAATAATCTACCTCATTCCTTAGCACCACCCAATGGTATTTCGACCTCAATTCATCATCGGTTAAATGCAACCAATGGCCTTGGGCATCTTCTAATATCCACTTTAGGTAAAATACATGTTTCACATGTTGTAATTCATCTATATCTTGTGCACCAACCAGTATATCAAGCTGAAAAATAGGTTTATCATTAGGTAAATTTAAATCCTCCGGGATACTACTTAGTGGATTATGAAAGTATTGAAAAATATTAGTTTAAAAAAAGTATTGCGTTCTAAAGAAGGCTGATCAGGATCTATATTTATCTATTTTATTATTTCAGAAAAAAACCAATTACGAGCATCAGAACAATAAGGCAAATATAGAGCGTCCTCATCTTTTTACTGCTGTTTCCAAAAAACCATTGATTAAATGCTGAACTTTTTCTTTTTCTGCCAAGGTGGCTTCATTTTAAACAGTTATACTTAAAAATCACGTTAAACAAGCTTTACATTTTCAACCGTAGGCTTAAGGTGGGATGCATTCTTCCCCATCAATTTTTTTCATCTTTTTTCTTTTCTTTTTTCTTATGTTTGAGCACTTTGGCTTCTATATGAAAAATTATTTCTTCCCCAAGGTTCTTGGTAAGGTCTCCGACCCTTTCTATCTTCCTTATTATGGATAGGAGGGGAATGATGATTTTTGCTTTTTCAGGGGCTTGATTAATTAAGTTTATAGCATTTTTAGTGGCCTTTTTATTTTTTTTATTGAGAAAATCATCCTTTTTAAATATTTTCCTGGCAAGCTCGGTATCATCGTTTTGCAATGCTTCCTGAATGTCTTCCAGCATCGTGATGGCTTTTCCAAACATCTCAGCCAATTTAAATTCAATGAGGAATTCTTCTTCTATTTTTTCATCCAAATCTTTTACATACCTGGCAATACCTTCGGCATGGTCTCCAATCCTTTCAAGGTCATGGTTTATTTTTAAAGAGGCAAGTACAAACCTTAAATCAATAGCCACAGGAGCATAAAGTGCCAGGATGTTTTCACAATCTTTATCCAATTTCAGTTCTATAGCATTTACCCTTTTATCATTTGCTATAACTTCATTGGCAAGGTCCAGGTCATAATTAAAAGTTGCCGACTTGCTTTTTTCCAACTGATTTTTGACCAGCTCTGTCATTTCCAGCAATCCCTGCTTTAAATGGTCTAGTTCAACTTCTAAATTTGACATAAAAGGAAATAAGAATTAAATAATGATAGAATGATAGTATTAAATAATGATAGAATGAAAGAATGATAGAATGATAGAATGATAGAATGATTCCTATTAAATTCATTATTAGCTATCTAAAACAATTTTTTTATTTTTTTAATATGGTGGATTCAAGTAATAAATGCAACAGTGTCCAAATCATTTAATTTTTCGGAGAAAATTTCACTTGGAGTTTTATAGCCAATTCTTTCCTGGGTCTGTTGTTTAA
>JALZND010000039.1 GCA_030857845.1 Bacteroidota bacterium
ATTCCAGTCTTATAATAAAAATCACCTAAAATTTAAAATAATGCTGACCAGCATAAACCCAAAATTACCAATGCGTAATAAGTCTGCCACAAGAGATTTTTACCTAAATCAATTAGGTTTTCAAGAAATAGGAGACTATGAAGGATATTTAATGGTTCAAAAAGAAAAAATAGAAATTCATTTTTTTGAATTTAAAGAACTCGACCCAAAAGAAAATTATGGACAAGTATATATACGAACCAACGACATTGACAATTTGTATCAGTCAATGCTTGACAATAAAACAAACATTCATCCTAACGGAAGATTGCAGACCCAACCTTGGAGACAAAAGGAATTTTCATTGCTTGACCCTGACAATAACTTGCTGACTTTTGGACAAAGTATTTAAAAATTGGCAGACGAAGAAAAACAACGAACCACAACATTTAGCCAACTAGCGAAAAGCTCTGCATAAAAAGCCCGATTCATGCGATAGTGATTTGAAATATAGAGCTCAATGATGACTAATTTAAAATATATCTCATATTTAATCCTGTCTCAAAACTTATATTTTTTGACCTTTCGTGAAAACTTTGAAACCCATTGGTATCAAATTTTCTTGGAATGCTGATCAATCCAATGCCACTTCTTATATCTGCACCAATAGTCCATTTTTGGGTCAACGGCCAGTTAATTCCGAATCCTGCTAATAAGCCTGAATCAAAACGGCTGGCATAGGTAACAGGAAAACCATATTGATAGCTTTCTGAAGTAGAACTTACTCCGTCAGAATTAAAGTAAATTTGCTCCGTTGTTTCCACCAGCGATTCTCTAATTAAAAAATTTACCAGAATGGAATTATATATTCCTCCAAGAACGTAGAACCGCTCTTTTTTATCAAGCTTATATTCTAAGGTTAGCGGGATCACCAGATAGTCTAGCCGAAGGTTTCGGTTAAATCGATGAGACAATTTTTCTGTGGTATTAGGAAGTTCAGTAGTAGTTTCCAGGCTATAATTCAAATTAATTCCCTTTTGCGCATAACCAAGTCCTACCTGAGTAGAAAGTCTGTTTTTTATTTCCCAATCCATATAAACATAAGAATAAAAGCCGACTCTCAAATCCTGAATAAGATTTGTTTCATAATTACTCATTCCTTCGCGTCCTGAGATTATTATTGCTGTTCCTCCTTGAACCGGTTGAACAGTAGTTTTAGTTATAGTGCTGAAGTCATTGTGTTGGTAAAAGTTGCTTAAACTAACACCACTCCGAAATCCAAAATTTTTAACCTGCCCATAACAATTGATGAAAACAGACATGCAAATGCTCACTAAGAGAAACTTTATTTGGTTCATAAACAGAATATTCATTATACATTAAACATAATTTTAATATCAACTTGAAGTAATTTATCTTATACCCTATGCCACTCTTCCATCAGTTTGAAGGGAAATATAATCTTATTTATTATGAAAGATTTTCAGCACCATCACTTAAGTTTCACAAGGTTTAAATTTTGAACATATACACCATGAAAATTTTGATGGGAAAGGGAAATCATAATAAAATTAAAATATTTATCTAAAAATACCTATTTACAAAGAGGTAATAATGTAAAATATTTTGTAGCTATACTTGTTCTGGTACGAGCCCTCAACTACCGCAAGTTTAGCTTAGAGTAACTTGTGGTACAATTGAAGCAAGTTTTCAGCTAGCATTATCACAGCTCTTAACTATATTAAGAGCAATCATGTTCATATGATAATATCCATTCCACCAGCGTCATTGTTATAAAATGCGGCACCTCATTTTCCGTAAACCTGAACTTGGTGCTCATATTTACTTTCTGCAAACTTCACCGGACAGAGTCCTGCTTACCATTGTAGCACAGGAGAACCTGCACTAGTATGCAACAACAGTTATTTGAGCTTTTTGAAAGCCAGCATACTAGGCTCAATAAACTTATACTTTGAGGGAAGGTTGAGCCACAACTGTAGGATTTCAAGCTCCACTCCTCTTCTTTTAAATTCATCAGGAGAAACTTCATCATGGACCAGACCTTTACCTGCCGTCATCCACTGCACACAACCTGCCGAATTTTGCCTTAAAGTAGCAGAGGGCAAGGGATTGTATGTTTTAGGCCTGTAGAGGTAAGAAAGTAGACTGGTAGATTTTTTAAATTCTTCTCTCATGTGCAATAGGGAGAATGAAAATAAACAAGGATGTAAAGCTTTATTTACAACTGCATTATCTTTGGTTAGTTTATTATATTACATTAATTCAATAATTATTCGAATGGAATTAACAGAAGCTCAATCATCTCCAAAACCATTTTTAAAAATAAAAAATGCCACTGTTGCATTTTTGGGTAAAATTGTCTTTAAAGATTTGGATATAACCTTCCATCATGGGGAACACTTGGCAGTAATTGGGAATGAAAGTAGCCATTTAAGCATGTTCCTTAAAATGTTTATCAAAAATTATAAAATTGTAAAAGGATCTATAGAATATTGTTTTTATAACGATTTCAAATCACATCTTAAACATGAGGACTCAGACTTAAATATAAAAAATTTAATAGCTTTTGTAGGCCAAAAGCATGAATTTAAAAACCTTTCAAATACACAGGGTTTTTATTATCAGCAACGTTATAACGCCCATGATTCTGAAGATGCCCCTACAGTAAAAGCTTATTTATCCAAGATTGTAAATCCCCAAAACCAAAGATGGGAACTGGAAGGTATCATTCAACTTTTAGACCTTGGCCCTTTAGTTGATGAACATATTATTAAACTTTCAAATGGCGAAACCAAAAGATTGCTTATTGCAGCTGCTTTATTAAAAAACCCCACGCTCCTTCTTTTAGATCACCCATTTATAGGTTTAGATATAAGCATGCGGGAGAAATTAAATATCATCATCAGCAAAATTGCGGGAGCTGGCATTACTATCATTATGGCAACTACAACAAATGCTGTTCCAGATGCGATCAGCCATATTGCGGTATTGGAAGATAAAAAAATAGCTTCTTACAATACAAAAAGCGTATTTGAAAAACACAAATCCTTTTTATTTTCAAAAATTAACAAGATAAAAGAACCTGATTTTGCTATATTAAAATGCCATGAACCTGTCAGCCATTTTGAAGTTGTCGCCTCATTACAAAACATATCCATAACATATGGCGATAAAAAAATTTTAAAAAATATTTCCTGGCATATCAGTTCTGGGGAAAGATGGGCTTTGCTGGGCCCAAACGGTGCAGGAAAAACCACTTTATTAAGCCTTCTCAATGGTGATAATCCCCAATCCTACGCAAATGATATTGTTTTATTCGACCGCAAAAGAGGCAGTGGCGAAAGTATATGGGAAATCAAAGAAAAGATTGGTTTTGTCTCCCCCGAGCTTTATCAATACTTTCCTTCCCATTTTAGCTGTATTAAAGTTGTAGAATCTGGATTTTATGACTCTGTTGGATTTTATAGAAAAAGTAACCCCAATAATGCAGGCACGTCGTTACAAATGATGTGCCTGCTGGGAATAGATGAAGACTCCGAGAAATTGTTCCATGCTGTTCCTGCCAACATACAAAGATTGTGCTTATTGGCACGGGCCATTGTTAAAAACCCTCCATTGCTCCTGCTGGACGAACCATGCCAGGGATTAAATGAACAAGAAAAGGAATTTATAAAGAAATTAATCAATAAAATCTGCGAATGGCAAAATACTGCCCTGGTTTATGTAACACACTATCCGGAAGAAATACCTTCTTGTGTAAATCAATTATTGACCTTGAATGATGGGGAAATTCTGTTTAAAGGTAAAATAGATCATAAACAAAAGGAAACTACTTGAAATTTTAAATTGAGATACAATCGCTGAGCTAGATGGACCTATAGTAAGTTTGTTGTTGAAGAGGTTCATGTGGTTATTGTAAACATTTTAAAATCTCACAACTCCCGATAAAACCAAACCTTCCATCGCCGGAATAAATAAATGAACTTGATTACCATTATACACCATGCATATATTATCAATCCTTTTTCTTTTTGGCAATGCTTTAGGCTTTCCAAAACTATTTCAACATATTCTTTCTTGTAAAAACATCAATCCACTTAACCGTTGCTATGGATATATAGTATATGCCAATTGGATTATTAATTTTGTAAGCTGTGCTCATTTAACTTTACCATTTATTCTTTTTTTATTTCTCATTTAGACTTTAGTGTTATCTTCCCCGGGTCACAGACCCTACTTTATATTAAAAGTTCCAAAGTCTACCTGCGGAAGACTTTGGAACAACGGGGGGGCACAAGTCTACCAATGGAAACTTAGAACAACGGGCGTAGATTCCATAGACAGAGCTTATCAAATATGATAATACTTTAAGAAAATATGGGGAATTTGCATTAGTGATATGCAGGTGATAACACCTGCAAAGGCAAAAAATCCATTTACAGAAAAAAGAAAACTAAAAACCTGAAACATAACTGTCAATATATTGAGCCCTCGCTTCTAACCAACTTTTAAGTTTCTGCACATCCTGCTCAAAATCCATGCTCCCAACCTTCCATACTTCGTAATCCTTTTTTTGTGAATCCTTTATAAGGACTGCATAATCATCTATATAATCCAGTAGCATAGGGAAGTGGTTGCTTTTATATTTAGCCCATTTATTGGCATACAATTCTTTAATTTTAGGGTCTTTCATGAATCGGCTGAAAAATTTAGTCCCTAAAAATGAAGGATTATTTGTAAACAACGTGTTAGTGGTAGAGTGGAAATGTGAGTTACTCCCATTGTATGAAAAGGCCCAATCAAAATCCCAAATAGGCCCCATCATATATTTTTTGTCTTTAGGCTTGTACAAATAGGTACTTTTTGGATGGTTGATTTCAAAGTTATAGGTAAAGTTATAGACGATCAAATAATTTACCAGGGCTTCTGCATCTATAAAATCCAAATAGTTGTTGCTAGGGAAACTGGCAGAAGATACCGCATCTTCCAAAATTTGGAAATCATTCTTAATAAGGTTGAATTCTTGGGTAGCTTCTTGAGGAGCATAATCTTTAAGTTTGGGATATTTTACCATAACTGGTAAATCATAAAAATCTGATCTGAACTT
The DNA here is from genome assembly GCA_030857845.1 of Bacteroidota bacterium. Lineage (GTDB taxonomy): Bacteria > Bacteroidota > Bacteroidia > Cytophagales > Cyclobacteriaceae > JALZND01. Next base: position 5,108 of record JALZND010000039.1, read on the forward strand.
AAAATCATCATCAAAATAAATATCCATTTCTAACAAGGCCCCTCCATCCTCAATATCTATACGGGTTTTTGAAACTTCAATTTGCTCTGTAAGCATATAATTCCCTGAATATTTGCCATTGATTGTTAGGTCCACAGGTATAATATTATTTGTAAAAGGAATATCCAGCTGTTGGCCTATTTTCATGGCCACCGCATTCAGCATTAAAGTTTCGTCCAGATAATTGGCTAAAAGTACCCAATCCTTTTCTTCTTCCAAGCCCAATAAAGAAGCCTTATTGTCTAGTTTCAGGCGGTATGGCTTTTTAGGCTTTGACCAAGTTGTATTCCCCCGTCCGCTGATACCCGTGGTTCCATTATAATCTTCATAAATTCCTTTACCATCTATGGTTAATGTGCCCTGCAAATAATAGTCTTTGGTATTTACGGATGCATTCGCTTCTGTAACTATAAATAAATGTGGTATTTCTGTTAATGAAATTGGTATATCCGTTGTCCATTTTATATCAATAATATAATCTTGGGAAATTCCATTAGATGAAACGAATGTATAGGTTACAGGATTGGAAAAATCAATGACTGTTTTTCCGCTTTCTTGTGCTACACCCTTCACCGTAACGGAACTGGCATTTGTTTCAAAGGTTGCTATAAGATCTTTTAAATTATTGTTGGCTTTGCTTTGGTAAACATTTTCTTGCCTTTCAAGGACCCAATCCTTAGATAAATGTGGATTGTCGGCCTTCTTGAAAGAAAAGGAAGAAACAATCAATTCTGTTTCTCCAATTATTTCAATTTGAACAAGGTATTTGGCGATATCTCCATTTTCTGCCACTACTTCATAAACCAGGTTTTTTGAAAAATCATTGGGTGTGACAGTGGAATTTTGCGGCACAAAATTTATGTATATATCTCTGCCGTTGTGGTTAAATGTTGCCACAAGATTGGAGATTTTAACAAACTGGGGTATAGCTAACAATATTTTTTTCCCTTCTATAGTGGCTTCAATATCTTCTTGCAATTTACCTTCATTATGAACGGCTTCGAGTTTAAACTCTAAAAGGGCATTAGTCCCGCTCAACAATAGCGCCTTTTCGCAACTTGATTGGAGTAATAAAAAAAAGATTGCCCAAAGGATATGATATGATAGTTTCATTGAACAATACAATTGAGTCTTTAAAAAGAAAACGATGATAAAGATAATGTAATTCCATTACAAAACTATAAGTGGGTTGGTTCAAGTAAAAGAAATTGTAAAGGACAAATAAGATAATGGGTAATGATTTGGGTTATTAGTAAGTATGTGATCTAAACAAGTTGAAAATCAATCCTTTCAAAATTCAATATATTCAATAAGATTGTTTTAACTCCTAGATTTTAAGGTAGAGGAATTGGAAAGATAATTCAAAATTTGGCAAAGGGATTCCTTATGGTAAAGGTCTGTGTGCCACAGACCTTGGAAAGATGAATCTCAAATTACGCTTTTATAATTATTCACAATGGCAATTTTTTTCACAAGCTTCCAATGTTTCAAAGGGACGTACCCCCTCACATCCACCCCAAATAAACTCAACACACTTTTTCTCTTTTTTTTCAAAGTAGTAACTCGGAATATAAGCCTCACATGGCCCGGCCTTCCCTTCCAAATTACATTCATTCATATCGACATGTTCTTTTTTACAACTTGTAAAAATCCCGCTGACTAAAAGAAGTGTCAAAATTATATAAATTGTTAATTTTTTTATTGTTTTTACTTTTCTATTTCTTGGTTCCTCGACTCTTAACATTGCAACTGTTCATTCTGATTTCTCCGTTTTTTCTACAAATATTTTACTTTAAATATCTATTTACTCAAAGTTTTATTTGATTTTACTTGAAAAGTTTAAAGGTGTTTTTCATTATAAATCATTAGACACTAATACATTCCGATAGGTTGGAAATGAAATTGTGAAAAATATAAACCAGTTGATAATCAATGTTTTTCAAAATTAATTACAATTAATCTAAATTATTTAAAAAAAATTAATAAATAATTTTGAAACTTATAACTAATTTTTTAGTTTTATACCTAAATAAATAGTCGTAAGTAATTAAAGAATTTTACAAGTCCTTAGATATCCATTATATAAAAAATTCTACTTAAATATATGAAAGAACTTACTAAAGCAGAAGAACAAATCATGCAGGTTCTTTGGGAAAAAGAAAAAGCATTTGTCAAGGATATTATTGAGGAAATGCCATCACCAAAGCCTGCTTATAATACTGTTTCTACCATTGTAAGGATCCTGGAGACAAAAGGATTTATAGGGCATAAAGCTTATGGGAAAACACATGAATATTTTCCCCTCATCACAAAAGAAAAATACACAAAATTTAGCCTGAACAACCTGATGTCTGGCTATTTCAATGGCTCATTCAAAAACCTTGTATCTTTCTTTGCAAATGAAAATAAAATGGACGTGCAGGACCTGGACCAGCTAATGAAACAACTTGAGGACCTTAAAAATAAAAAACCATGACATCGCTACTCAATTATATTTTAGAGGCAAATATTTGCCTGATGATATTTTTAATTTTTTATGTTTTATGGCTTCGCAATGAAACAGACTTCTTATTTAATAGGTATTACATCATTTCTGCGTTATGTTTTTCAGTAATATTTCCTTTCATCCATCTGGAATCAATTTCGGGAAGCAATATGCTTTCTATGGTTGGAAGCTCTATCCCCACCTATTGGCTACCGGAATTTAATGCCACTGTAGCCGCTACAGATGAAAGCACTCACGGAATTTCTATTGGCAATATATTAACCTGGGCATATTTTTTAGGTGTTTTTGTATTTGCTTCGCTCCTGGTATTTCGCCTTGGCCTAATTTACTCTTTGTTTAAAAAATTGCCCAAAACCAAATGGAACAATTGTTTTATCGCTAAAACTAAAGAAGAAATACCTACTTTTTCATTCTTTAATTTTATCCTCCTTGCACAAGCTGATATGATGACCGAGGAAGAAATTCAAGAAATACTAAGGCATGAAACTGCACATGTAAAAAGCCTTCATACCATAGATATATTATTTGTAAATATTATTGGGATCATATTTTGGTTCAATCCATTTATGAACCAATACAAAAAGATACTCACCGAACTCCATGAATTCGAAGCAGATTCGCGAGCTGTTGAAAATCATGACCTTGGTGTTTACTGCCACCTTCTGGCGAGGGTTGCTTTACAGTCGGCCGACTTTTCTATCGCCAATCATTTTAATAAATCTTTAACTTCTAAAAGAATAACGATGATGACAACTGTAAAATCAAAAATAAAAAAATGGAAGCTAACAACGGTAGCTTTAGCTTTTCCTGCTACATTTTTCTTTGTAGCCTGCCAGGACCAGGTTATGGAAGATGTTGGCAAGGTCTTAGAAAATTCTACAATGGCTGTAGAGTATCCTGAAGAAGTACGACAGCAGCTTGAAAATTTACAGGCAGCTAATCCTGATGCACGGTTTAATGTTGTGCATATGGATGAAATAGGAATGTTAAGCTTTAAAGAAGTCGAAAAGAAATGGGGAAAACCTTCTAAAGAGCATTTCTTCATGGACCAATCATCTGATGATGGTGTAGGAAAAGATTCTTATGTAATTCTTGAATTCAATGACAAAATTAATAAATTGATTGAAGAAGCACATGGTTCTGCACAAGATGAAGTTTTTTCAATAGTCGAAGAGCAGCCAAGGCCCAAAGGAGGAATGGAGCAGTTTTATCAACATATTGCACAAAATTTAAAATATCCAGAGGAAGCTGTTGAAGCTAAAGTTGAAGGAAAAGTTTATGTGCAATTTATAGTTAGTAAAGACGGTTCGTTAAGGGATGTTCTGGCCATTAAAGGTATTGGTAATGGGTGCGATGAAGAAGCAGTAAGAGTTATTGCGATGGCTGAAAATTGGAATCCTGGCCTGCAAAGAGGTCGTCCAGTTGATGTAAGAATGGTTGTTCCTATAACTTTTTCTTTAAATTAATGGCGCTTGATGTCCTGTAAGACAGATGTGACATTTTATAATGTTAGAAATTAACAAGGCAGAATGTATTGTGTGCAGCCTGCCTTGTTTTAACTGAATTTATTAAGCGTTTAGTTTCATCAGCTTTTTTATTTTTGGTTCTACTACGTTTTTGCAATAGCTTCAATCCAAGGTCTGTGGCACACAGACCTTCTATATGTCATTAAATAATAAAATATTAAACTTAAAAAATTTTTATATTGTCCTTTAAAAGTCTCATTGAACAATCAGGATATTTTTAAAGCAGTACGAAACTCAAGAATGATCCTTACGGAGGTTTATTTTTGGACCAGCACAATTAAAGATTGGAAATCGCTTCTGAAACAAGATAAATATAAAATCCTCATCTTAAATACACTGAATGACCTTGTTTCAAAACAACTTATCTCTGTTTATGGATTTGTGATCATGCCTAATCATTTCCATGTCCTGTGGGAATTATTGAAAATGAATGGGAAAGAAATGCCTCACGCCAGCTTCAATAAAGCTATTGCCCATGAAATTGTGAAAGATCTAAAGGCAAATCATCATGCTGTGCTGCTTCATTTTAAGGTAGAGGAAAAGGAAAGGAAATTCAGGATTTGGCAAAGGGATCCCCTTGCAATTTTAATGGATAACAAAAGTAAATTTGAACAGAAATTAAATCATATCCATAATAATCCATTAGCTGAAAAATGGAACCTTGCTCAAACCCCTGAAGATTATTATTGGTCTTCTGCAGCTTTTTATGAATCAGGTATTGATAATTTCGGGTTTATGAGTCATTACTCTGAAAGGCTTGGATAAGCATTACTCTAAGGTAAAGGTCTGTGTGCCACAGACCTTGGGGAGAGACGGATGTGACATATTTATAATGTTAGAAATTAACAAGGCAGAAAGTATTGTGTACAGCTTGCCTTGTTTTAACTGAATTTTATATATCATTACGGGTTAACTTTCATCAACTTTTTAATTTTGGGTTCGATTATATTTTGGCAATAACTTTTTTCGGGATCTTTTCGGTAATAATCTTGATGATGTTTTTCAGCTTCGTAAAAAGCAAAAAAAGGAGAGATTTCGGTATTTGGTATTTTTCCTGATGATTTACTAATTTCTACAACAATAGATTCTGCAATTTTTCTTTGCGTTTCATTATGGTATAAAATAATAGATCTGTACTGGGTATACTTTCCTTCCTCATGATCTACACTGTTGGAATTGTGAACCTCAAAAAATACCCGCAGCAGCTCTTCATAAGAAATTAAATCAGGATCGTATTTGACTTTAACCACCTCCGCATGGCCTGTGAGGCCACTACAAACTTCTTTATAAGTAGGATTTTTTAATTTTCCACCACTGTATCCAGAAGTTGTACTATCAACACCCTTGACTTGTTGCATGAGGGCTTCTATACACCAAAAGCAGCCACCTCCAAAGGTGGCTATGGCTTTTTTTCTTCCCTTTTTTTTATGCTTTCCGAATTTATGCAGTACCGCAGCCCTGAAGGCTCAGGGCCATCAGGAAATATATGTCCTAAATGGCAGTCGCAGGTATTGCACATTACTTCTACGCGCTTCATGCCATAATTTTCATCAATTTCGTACTTTATGCTGTTTTCTTTTATTGGTTGGGTAAAACTTGGCCAGCCTGAATGCGATTCAAATTTTTCATTAGAATCAAACAATAAGGTGCCACAACAAATACAAGCGTAAATGCCTGGGTCATGGGCCTGGCAATACTCACCTGAAAAGGCCCTTTCTGTTCCTTTTTTCCTTGCTATTTGATATTGTTGAGGGCTTAGCTGCGCACGCCAGTCTTCTTCCGATTTTTCTACCCTGCTTTCTGGGACTGGGTTTCCATTTCGGGCATATTTTAATACATCAATCCAACGTATCATTTCAATAATTTTATTATAGTTTATTTAACTCATAAGGGATAATCCCTGTATAATGTTTCCCAATTTCGCAAAGTTTATACAAAAAAATTGTACATATTCGTCTTGAAGGATAACAAAATAAACTAACTTAAAATTGTACCATAACAATTAACTCATGTTCAATAGATGTTAAAAAGTAAATTCTATAAGCCTGAATGGCGAAAGATTTAGCGATAACAACCTCGCTGAATATAGCAGATGCCCATACAATGCATTTTGTCGAAATTAGGCAAAGCCTGATAATACCAAAATGATGATTGAAAGCACTGGGCATAAGCGGGAGTAGCCTTAATTGTTATTTTTTGGGTTTATCTATCTTCATTTTCCATTCTCCATTCAATTTCATTGATGTATTATTCTTTTTCTCAGCAATTATATTTCGATGAACAGAATGCAATGCAGAATCATTATCCAGGGAGAGGTTAAAACCTCCTTTAATAGAATTAAATTGTATTGAATCTAATTCATTGTAGCGGAGTAAATAAACTACATCAACCGATTCACTTTTTGAGGACCATTCAAGTATTTCATACTTACTATTCCTTATGGGCTCAAGGTCAACATATTTCAGAAATTCATTTAATACTATACTGTCTTGTGGCCAAGTCGGGTTTAATAACTTATACTGATACAGTCCGTACTGAAGCTGCAATAGGTCAGGATTGAAGACAGGGGTCATCATGTCAGCGAGCACTGTAGTTACTGCCTTTCCTAAAGGCTTACAAGAAGTAAAACAAAGAATCAATATTAGTAATCCGTACTTGAACACTATCTATGAAGTGGTTTTTTTATTACTTTTCAATAAATAAAAAAGCTTAATATGATTACCAGGAGGTGCTTTTTAACTTAGTCACCGCTTTCAAAATATCTTTTTGGCTCACCTGTCCAACTAATTTACCATCTTTTACAACAGGAAATCTCCTTATTTTTAAAGTCAGGAACATATGGGCAGCTTCAAAAACACTTGTATCAGGAGGGATACAAGTTACGTTGGTAGCCATATAATCTTTTACTTTACCAGAAAGAAAAGGTAAATTATGGTATTTGCCTTTCACTATATCTTTTAGGCAATCACCCTCTGAAATTATCCCGATAACTTCACCCTTTTCATTGACCACAGGACCACCAGAAATGTTATTATCTAATAGAATGCACATGACATCTTCTATGCATTGTTCGTATGTAAAAGTAATTAATTTTGTGGCCATATAGTCTGAAACCATTACTGGCTGCACATCTACCTGCCTGATTTTACTCCCTTCACCTTGATAACTTTTAACCATATCTATGAATATTAAAAAAATGTAACATTTTGATAATATAATAAAAATATTTTTAAAATTCAACTTTAATTAATGTCCCCAAGGGTATCAAATTTTATCCGAACAAACCAAAACGAGTTTTATCGGTTAATTAAAATGATTATATGTTTGTACATTTAACTTAATAAGCCTTAAATTTATGAAAAAGATTTTGGCATTTTCCGGAAGCAATAGTTCACGGTCAATAAATCAAAAGCTGCTTGAATGGGTAATAAAACTCATAAAAAACCAAGAAGTAAATACAATCAACCTCAATGATTTTCCACTACCAATATTTGATATAGACCTTGAAGAAAGCCAGGGAATTCCACAAAAAGCCTATGACCTAAAGGAAATTTTTGATCGGCATGAAGGGTTTATTTTAGCAGTTCCTGAGCATAATTCTTCAATGCCTTCCTTTTTTAAAAATATAATTGATTGGCTGTCCCGAATTGAAAAAGGGTTTTTTAGGGAAAAACCCATATTATTGATCAGTACCTCACCTGGTCCGAGCGGAGGCCGTAATGTGCTGCCCGAAGTTGAAAAAGTAGTGAGTGGATATCTTGCTGGTAAAGTTATAGGAAGATTGGGGTTCCCTAAATTCTTTAGGATCTTTCAAAACCATGATGAGGAAGTTCATTTAAAAGACGAAAATCTTGAACTTGAAATCAAAAGCTTAATAAACAAGCTGGAAAACTCTCTTAGTAAATAAAGGGGAAGGCCAATAAAAGAATTAATATTACTTATTCATAAATCTAAACTTTAGCCTGTATATTCGCCAAAAAAATACGATGATAAAAGTTAATGAATATTTCGATGGCACTGTAAAATCTTTGGCCTATAATTCACCTGATGGTAATTCGACAGTTGGTGTAATGGAAGCAGGTGAATATGAATTTGGCACATCTACCCATGAAACTATGGTTGTAGTGGAAGGCCAACTTTCTGTGTTAATGTCCGGGGAAAATAATTGGAAAACATATAAAAACGGTGAAGCTTTCGAAGTTCCTGCCAACATCTCCTTTAAAGTAAAATCACTGGGCCAAACTTCCTATTTGTGTAAATACAAGTAAAAATCAATTACAAGAAGTTTAATAAGGCGGATTATATCAAAAAAAGTAATTTCTTTTCCCGTCAAAATCCTTAAATTAAACCCTCTTGTTTTCAACTTATGCTCGATCATTTACTGCCCCATTATTCCGGTGAACTTTATTTCAAAAATACAGTGCCCGATAGGGCAATGAGGTCGGTTTATTCCACAGATGCTTCAGTATATCAGGAACACCCATTAGCAGTGGTTGTTCCCAAGACTATTGAAGATATTGTTTCTATAGTGAAATTTGCCAATGAAACCGGGAACACCATCATTCCCCGCGCAGCCGGTACTTCCCTGGCAGGACAAGTTGTTGGCAGTGGAATTGTAGTTGATATTTCAAGGTACTTTACCAAAATCCTAGAAGTTAACCAAAATGAAAAATGGGTAAGGGTGCAGCCCGGTGTGATTAGGGATGACCTGAATGCTTACTTAAAACCATTTGGCTTGATGTTCGGGCCTGAAACTTCCACTTCCAACCGCGCCATGATAGGTGGGATGATTGGAAATAATTCATCTGGTCTTCATTCAATAATATGGGGCGACACCAGATCCAATATTTTAGAGATTGAGGCAATATTATATAATGGGGAAAAAGTAAAATTCGCTGCCGTAGATAAAAAAGCCCTATCACAGTTGATGGAAAACGATTCGGCAGAAGGAAAAATCCATAAGGAAGTAATACGCCTGTTACAAGAACCTGAGCATCAAAAAGCTATCATTGAAGGCTTTCCTAAAAAATCAATTAGCAGAAGGAATACGGGATACGCTTTGGACAAAGCATTGGAAATGCTTGAAGATATTAATAATTCAGACTTTAACTTATGCAAATTATTGGCTGGCTCAGAAGGCACGCTATGCTTTGTGACCGAAGCCAAATTAAACTTAATAGACCTTCCCCTAAAAGAAGCCGGAATGGTAGCAATTCATACCGGCAGCGTTCATGAAGCATTGCTGGCAAATCTTGTTGCC
>JALZND010000308.1 GCA_030857845.1 Bacteroidota bacterium
CCAATAAATTTGGGGACGTGAGGGAAATTTACCTTTTCCGTAAGGAACCTTGTGATCTCCAGATCAGGATTTATGACATTGTCAAGTTTCCTGTAGAGCTTCATAAAATAGGTATTTCCATATACCAGGGAAGTATTGCTTTGTTCTGCATTCAATACTTTGGAAGAAAGTGACTCCTTTGATTTTATGTCCTTTTGTACATAAAGGTTTAGTTCGGTACCATTCTCTTTTATCTTCCTCTTATTGGACATTAGATGAAACAGGGTATCCCTAAATTCTTCCTGGTAAACAGCATCAAATAAGTACCCTTTTTTATTCTTCACAGATATCATTGCAATAATACTTTGAGGGCAGTGGCCCCTAATATCATTTTCATCTTCCAATTCTTCAAATGTTATAGGAAGGAAGTACATTTCTGAGAGGCCTTCATTATATTGCACCCTTAAGATGAGTATGGTTGCATGCGCCACTTTGCCAGAAACAGAGATGTGGTGCTCTATTTCCACTTTTTGTATTACCCTGGCTTTTCCCCCAAACCACCTGCAGGTTTTAATATAGCCTGCAAGAATCTTTTCTTCCAGTACTCTTTTGTTTTTTGCTGAGGTTAATTCTTCCCATGTCTTTATTTCAAGGGAAACAGGCATGTCTTCAGATGCTTTAACAGCTTCAACATCTTGTTTCTGCAGTAAAAACCAGTAAAATCCATGTGGCCCGATAGTAAAGAGATAAGGATCACTTTTTATCTCTGGAAATTTGTTCTGGCTAAACAATTCCACTGGCACAGAATGTTCAAACCCTTCTAGTTCGAGCTCAGCAGCTTCAGAAAACCTTGATAAATTTGAAATCACCAGGATGGTCTCATCTTCGAATGTCCTCAAAAAAGCCAGTACCTTAGAATTGGAAGAATTAAGGAATTTTATTTCACCCCGGCTAAAGGCTTTGAACCTTTTTCTCATATTGATAGCCCTTTTCATCCACCATAATAGTGAATTAGGGTTTTTCTGCTGGTTTTCAACATTTACTGACTCATATTTATATTCTGGATCTATGATTACCGGAAGATAAAGTTGGTGCGGATTTGCATTTGAAAACCCTGCATTCCTGTCAGGGCTCCATTGCATTGGGGTACGCACTCCATTTCTGTCTCCTAGGTAAAAGTTATCGCCCATACCTATCTCATCGCCATAATATATTACTGGCGTGCCTGGAAGTGCAAATAAAAGTGAATTCATCAATTCTATTTTGTTCCTGTTGTTGTCCAACAGCGGCGCCAGTCTATGCCTTATGCCCAAATTGATTTTGGCCAAAGGATCTTTTGTGTACACCTTGTACATATAATCCCGCTCCTCGTCTGTCACCATTTCAAGTGTAAGCTCGTCGTGGTTCCTGAGGAACATAGCCCATTGGCTGTTTTTAGGTATTGCTGGAGTTTGGTCTATTATATCTGTAATTGGGTAGCGGTCTTCCATCTTTACAGACATGAACATCCTGGGCATGATTGGGAAATGGTAGTTCATATGGCATTCATCTCCATCTCCCTCACCAAAATATGCGGCTGAATCTTCAGGCCACATATTTGCTTCTGCCAAAAGCAATTTATTTTGGTATTTTTTATCAACATGCGCTCGCAGTTTTTTAAGGAATAGGTGTGTCTCTGGAAGGTTTTCGCAATTTGTCCCTTCCCTTTCAAAAAGATATGGAACTGCATCTAACCTAAAGCCATCTACGCCCATGTCCAACCAGAAATCTATTACTTTAAATACTTCCTGCTGAACTTTTGGATTGTCAAAGTTCAAATCAGGCTGATGGTGAAAAAATCGATGCCAGTAGTAGGATTGTGCTACAGGGTCATAAGTCCAGTTCGAGGCTTCAAAATCTTTAAATATTATCCTTACTTCATTATATTTTTGTGGGTCATCGCTCCATACATAATAATCTCTTTGTGGAGATCCTTTTTTTGCCTGCCTGGCCCTTTGAAACCAAGGGTGCTGATCGGAAGTATGGTTTAATACCAGCTCAGTGATGACTTTGAGTCCCCGCCTATGGGCTTCTTTCATTAATCTTTTAAAATCCGCAATATCTCCATAAGAAGGGTTTATTGTATAATAATCTGCGATATCATAGCCATCGTCACGAAAGGGTGATGGGTAAAATGGCAGTAGCCAAATGGCAGTTACCCCCAGGTCTTCCAGGTAATCCAATTTTTCCATCAAACCTTTAAAATCCCCGATACCATCTCCATTGCTATCTTTAAAAGCTTTTATGTGCAGCTCATAAATGATGGCATCTTTGTACCAAAGCGCATTATCGTCTATCTTATTTTTTTCTTTCGCCATAAAATATTTATAAAGTATATTTTTGCATTCAAAATTATTTAAAGTAAAGGCACTTAATATAAATTAATATCAAGCGGTATGTTCTACTTTAAAAATATGGACAGGCATGATGTGTGGGTTTAGTTCTACATAATTCCATTCTCCCAGCCATTGGTACCTGCTGCCATTGATTTGGTCGTGTACCCAATAAGGTTTGTCGTACGGTATGCCCAACTCCATCAACGGGATCTTTACCATGGTACGTTGTAAATTATAAGGATCCAGGTTTACCACTACGATCATCTGGTTAGAAAAATCATCAATTGTTTTGCCATAGCAAATAATTTCAGGATTTTCTGAAGTGCCAAAACTGATATTATTGGTTTGCTGTAGGGCAGGGTTATCTTTACGAATTTGGTTGACAAGCTTAATTACTTCTTTTATCCTTGATGTGCGGTTCCAATCCCAATGTTTTACTTCATATTTTTCATTATCAATGTATTCTTCCTTACCTGGCATTGGCTGATTGACACCAAATTCATAGACTGGCCCATACAAACCATAATTTGATGAAAGTGTGGCGGCAAGTATTACCCTGATAATGTGCATGACCTCTCCACCTGTAACCAAATGACCAGGTAAAATATCTGGGGTATTAGGCCAGAAGTTTGGCCTGTAATAATTACTTTTGTCAGTTTTGGTAAGCTCATTAACATAGCTTACAAGCTCTTGCTGGGTTTCCCTCCAGGTAAAATAGGTATAAGATTGGTTGAAACCAATTTTGCCTAATTCTTCCATAATTCGGGGCCTTGTAAAAGCTTCCGCCAGAAAAATGATTTCAGGGTGCTCATTCCTTACTTCCCGGATTACCCACTCCCAGAAAGGGAAAGGTTTTGTATGTGGATTATCAACCCTAAAAATGGTTACTCCTTTATCAATCCAATAAATGAATATGCTTTTCAACTCTTGCCAAAGGTTCTCCCAGTCATCACATTCAAAATTAATGGGCAAAATATCCTGGTATTTTTTTGGCGGATTTTCAGCATATTGAACTGTGCCATCTGGCCTCCACTTAAACCATTGCGGGTGGCTTTTGACATAAGGGTGGTCAGGTGCACATTGCAGCGCAATATCCAATGCGATTTCTATATCTAATTGCTTCGCCTTTTTTACTAGTGCGGTAAAATCTTTCAAGCTTCCCAGCTCAGGGTGAATTGACTTATGCCCTCCTTCTTTGGCGCCAATAGCCCATGGAGAACCTGGGTCTCCCGGATTGGCCGTTACCGAATTGTTCAGCCCCTTCCTGTGTTTCCTTCCGATAGGGTGAATGGGTGGAAAATACAATACATCAAACCCCATATCTGCAATCATTGGCAACAGGCGTTCGCAATCTTTAAAAGTTCCGTGTTTTCCTTGTTCCTGAGCAGTAGAACGTGGGAATAGTTCATACCATGTGCTAAAAAGCGCTTTCTTTCTTTCTACGTCAACTTTTAATAATTTTGAATAAGTGCTGGCATTGCTCCTATCCCCTAACTGGTACATTAAAGAGGTAATTTCATCGGTAAGGCCATCTGAAACAGCAGATTGCCCGTTAGAATTTTTCAGTTTTCGGGTTACTGAGTGAAGCTGTTTAGCTTGTGTTGGTTTAGCTCCCGGAAGTGCCTCTTCCATCAGCTGGGCACCAACAAGTATTTCTGTGCTTATATCCTGATTGGCTTCGTATTTCTTCTTCAGTGCATGTTGCCATGTTGCAAAATGATCAACCCAGCCTCTTATTGTATATTCATATTTGGCCATTTTTGTTGGTATAAAAGAAGCTTCCCAACGATCGTTACCTAAAAATTTCATAGGAATCTCTTCCCATTTTTCATTTCCCAGCTGCCTACAAAGCATTGCAGCTTTTACAACATCATGGCCGTCGCCAAAAACATCTGCTGATACAACTATTTTTTCGCCTATTACTCTTTTAATCGGGTATTTTCCACAATTAAGTTCTGGCGATACATTTGTTATGATAATTCTTTGTTTGCCTTGGAAATCTATCATTGGTTCAATGACATTAGATTAAAAAAATGATTAAAAAATAATTATGTTCTCTTTTTAAACAGCCGCTGTTACATATTGTTATTAAAAATTCTATTTTTTCAAGAGCTACAAGCATAAAACCAACATGGTCTTGAAAATAAATAGTAAAAATCTATTTTTCTGGTGAACAATATATTGGTAAAGGTTTAAAAAATATGTGAAAATCTGAAATTTAACCTGATATTTTTAATTTTTTTTAATCCTTAATCCATTGTATTCGTAGGCTAGTTAAAAATCTACAGCTAATCCGCAATGGGTTCAGCCTATAAACTTTTTAATATTTAAATTTATGTTGCAAAATGTTGGGGCGCTTCATCAGAGCGATGGAACATATACTTTTGTGGTCTGGGCACCAAATGCCAATTCGGTTGATCTTTATATCGTGTCTGGAGAGGCAAGGACCATT
>JALZND010000040.1 GCA_030857845.1 Bacteroidota bacterium
TTCCAATACTGCACGCATCGCACCACCGGCAATTACTCCAGTACCTGGGGCAGCTGGTTTCAACAATACAAAACCACCGCTATATTTACCTATTGCATCATGAGGAACAGTTCCTTTTAGCACAGGTACTTTTACCAGGTTCTTTTTTGCGTCATCGATTCCTTTGGTTATAGCATCAGTTACTTCATTGGCTTTGCCCAATCCATAACCTACAACACCATGACCATCACCTACAACGACAATGGCAGAAAAGCTAAACCTACGGCCACCTTTTACAACCTTAGCAACCCTTTTAATAGCTACAACTTTTTCTTTGAGGTCTATCTCGCTTGCTTTAACAGATTTAATATTATTTTGAGACATAATTGAAATTAAAATTTAAGACCACCTTCTCTTGCACCATCTGCTAAGGCTTTGATATTACCGTGATATAAAAATCCACCCCTGTCAAAAACAACATTCTCGATTCCGCTGGAAGTTGCTTTTTCGGCAAGTTTCTTTCCTACATTTTTAGACACTTCAACATTGGTATTTTTCACTTCCAATTCCAAAGATGAGGCGAATGCCAATGTATGGCCATTTATGTCATCAATTAATTGAGCATAAATACCTTTGTTGCTCTTAAAAACTGAAAGTCTAGGTTTTTCTGCAGTTCCGTTGATTTTCCTACGGATACCTCTTTTGATTCTTAGCCTTCGGTCAGATTTATTTGTTGCCATTATTGTTTATTATTTAGAGGCTGTTTTACCAGCTTTACGTCTTACTACTTCACCTTGGAACCTTATACCTTTTCCTTTGTATGGTTCTACTTTCCTTAATGATTTGATCTTTGCGGCTATTTGTCCAATAAGTTGTTTATCAATACCTTCAAGGGTCACCGTTGGGGCTTTGCCTTTGGGTGTTTCAGTTTTCAAAGAAAGCTCTGAAGGCACTGCCAAAAAGATGTTATGTGAATAACCCAGATTTAGTTCAAGGACATTACCTTGGTTGGTGGCTTTGTAACCAACACCCACTAATTCAAGGTTCTTTTTGTACCCTTCATTTACACCAATGATCATATTGTTGATCAATGATCTATAAAGGCCATGCAAAGCTTTATGTCTTTTTTGTTCCGTAGGCCTTTCAACCACTACCTGGTTGTCAGCTACAGATACTTTCATATCAGCATCTACAGTTTGTGTAAGAGTACCCTTAGGACCTTTTACCGTAACCATGTTATTTTTTGCTACCTCGACAGTAACATTTTTTGGCAGATCTATTGGTTTTTTACCTATTCTTGACATTATATAAATCTTTTAATAAACAAAACAAAGTACCTCACCGCCAATATTTTTATCCCTGGCTTCTTTATCGGTCATCACACCTTGTGAAGTAGATAAAATTGCAATGCCTAATCCGTTTAGAACGCGGGGCAATTCTTCAGCATTAGAATACTTTCTTAAACCTGGTTTGCTTATCCTTTCAAGGTTAAGTATGGCAGAGGTTTTATTTTTCGGATTATATTTCAAAGCTATTTTGATACTTCCCTGGATGCCAGTTTCATCAAACTTATAATTTTGAATATAACCTTTCTCATGTAATACCTTGGTTATTTCCTTTTTAATATTGGAAGCAGGTATATCCACAATTCTATGGTTCGCTTTTATAGCGTTCCTTAACCGGGTTAAATAATCAGCTATTGGATCAGTCATTGTTGTAATCTATGATAAAATTGCAGGTCCTAAACAGGCCTGCAAAAATACAGAACTTATTTATAAAGAAAAAGGAAATATGATAAAATTACCAGCTAGCTTTTGTAATCCCCGGGATTTTACCTTCCGAGGCCATTTCCCTGAAAGTAACCCTGGAAATTCCAAATTTCCTCATGTACCCTCTTGGTCTGCCAGTAAGTTTGCACCTATTGTGAAGTCTCACAGGAGAAGCATTTTTAGGAAGTTTATCCAATCCTTCATAGTCTCCTGCGGCTTTTAGTGCAGCTCTTTTTTCTGCATATTTTGCAACAGTCCTTTCTCTTTTGCGCTCTCTGGCTTTAATTGATTCCTTTGCCATTTTTTATTTATTTTTAATTACGAAAGGCATTCCGAATGCCTTTAACAGTTCTAAACTTTCTTCATCAGTGCCAGCAGAAGTAACAAAGGTAATATCCATACCGGATATCCTTGTAACTTTGTCAATACTTATTTCAGGGAAAATGATTTGCTCTTTAACACCCAGGGTATAGTTTCCCCTACCGTCAAAACCTTTATCACTGATCCCCCTAAAGTCCCGTACCCTTGGAAGGGCAACAGTCATCAACCTATCCAAAAATTCGTACATTTTGTCGCCTCGTAAAGTTACTTTAGCGCCTATAGGCATTCCTTCACGAAGTTTAAAATTTGAGATTGAATTTTTAGCTTTAGTGGGCACAGCTTTTTGTCCACTGATGGTGGTCAATTCCTCTACGCCTACATCTACCAATTTTTTGTCAGCTACAGCCGCACCAATACCTTTATTGATACTGATCTTTGAAAGCTTTGGAACCTGCATTATGGATTTGTATTGAAACTTTTCTTTCAATGCAGGGACAATTTCTTTTACGTATTTATCTTTTAATCTAGGATTGGCCATTTTTAATAAATTCTCCTGTTTTCTTAGAATATCTTTGCAGCTTATTATTTTCGTCCAGTTTCCTGCCAACTTTGGTAGGCTCTCCAGTTGCCGGATCGATCAACATTAAATTTGAAATATGGATAGAAGCTTCCTTTTTTTCCATACCACCGTTAGGACTGGTTGCGGAAGGTTTTACATGTTTTGTAACAAGATTGATACCTTCTACATACGCTCTGTTTTTTTCACCCAAAACAGACAAAATTTTTCCGGACTTTCCTTTAGAATTTCCTGAAATCACCTTTACCGTATCGCCCTTTTTAATGTGCAGTTTAGGCTGATTGTTTTTTGATCTTTCCATTATTATAATACCTCTGGTGCTAATGAAACTATTTTCATGAATTGTTTCTCGCGAAGTTCTCTCGCAACAGGACCAAATATACGAGTACCTCTCGGCTCGTCATTGGCATTCAACAAAACGGCTGCATTATCTTCAAAACGGATATATGAGCCATCTTTTCTCCTTACTTCTTTCTTTGTACGAACAATAACAGCTTTGGAAACAGTTCCCTTTTTTAAATTACTTGAAGAAAGTGCTGCTTTTACCGTTACAACTATTTTGTCTCCTACAGAAGCGTACTTTTTGCCAGTACCTCCTAAAACCCGGATAACAAGAACCTCCTTAGCTCCGCTATTATCCGCAACATTCAATCTTGATTCTTGTTGTATCATGGTTATTTAGCTCTTTCAATAATTTCTAATAGTCTCCATCTTTTGCTTTTACTCAAAGGACGGGTTTCCATAATTTTAACTGTATCGCCTATAGCGCACTCATTCTTTTCATCATGAGCCATCAGTTTGGTAGTTTTACCAATGAATTTACCATAGATAGGATGTTTTACTTTACGTTGAACAGCAATTGTGATGGATTTGTCCATTTTATTGCTTACCACCTTACCTACTCTTTCTTTTCTGAGATTTCTAGACTCCATTATATTCTTATTTAACAAGTTCTTTAGCACGTATCTCCGTATTTAGCTTAGCTATAAGTTTTCTTGATTCCCTGATTTTCATTGGGTTTTCAATAGGAGTAATAGCATGTGCAAAAGTTAATTTCTGTAGTGTTTCCTTTTCAGTAGAAACCCTTTCCCTTAACTCTTCTAATTTCAATGATTTGATTTCTGAATTTTTCATGATTCTAAGCAGCAAAATCTCTACGTACAACAAATTTAGTTTTGAGAGGCAATTTTTGGGCCGCCAACCTTAAAGATTCCTGGGCTGTTTCAAGCGTTATACCAGTTGATTCAAAAAGTATAGTACCTGGTTTCACGACAGCTACCCAATATTCTGGAGCTCCTTTACCTTTACCCATCCTTACCTCGGCTGGTTTCTTGGTTATTGGCTTGTCAGGGAATACCCTGATCCATACCTGGCCTTCCCTTTTCATGGCACGGGTCATGGCAATACGAGCTGCTTCTATCTGGCGGCTGGTAATCCAGCCCGCTTCCAAAGATTTGATGGCAAAAGTACCAAAATCAATTGTATGACCTCTTTGAGCAATGCCTCTTACTCTGCCTTTTTGCTTTTTCCTAAATTTTGTTCTTTTCGGCTGTAACATCTTAGTAGTATGTTTGAGGATTTAATCCTAAATAAGGAATAACCCAGAAATCGCTTATCTTAATAATTAATTTTTCCTTTTTCTTTTTGGGCCACCTTGTCCGCCGCCGCCACCTGGTTGCTCGCCTCTTTTTCTACGGTTTGCACCTCCTGCGCCTCCGCCTTGTCCTTGGTTTGCGTTAGAAGCAGCACCTTCAGTCCCTAAATTAGGAGAAAGGTCTTGCTTGCCAAAAAGCTCTCCTTTGAAGATCCAAACTTTGATACCGATTTTTCCATAAACAGTATTTGCTTCTGATATAGCATAATCGATGTCTGCCCTTAATGTATGAAGTGGTATTCTGCCTTCTTTATATTGTTCAGTACGTGCCATCTCGGCACCGCCCAATCGGCCTGACACCTTGATTTTTATCCCTTGTGCACCAACCCTTACTGCAGAAGCAATTGCTTGCTTCATAGCCCTTCTGTAAGAAATACGGGCTTGTAACTGCTGGGCAATTGATTCGCCAACCAGTCGGGCATCAATCTCTGGCCTTTTTATTTCAAATATGTTGATTTGTACATCTTTGCCAGTGATTTTTTTAAGTTCTTCTTTTATCTTGTCTACCTCAGATCCTCCTTTACCAATAACAACGCCTGGTCTTGCAGTATGGATTGTAAGGGTAATGCGCTTAAGGGTCCTTTCAACAACAATTTTGGCTACGCCGCCTTTAGGGATACGTGCTTCAATATATTTTCTGATTTTATGGTCTTCAACTAATTTATCAGAAAATGTTTTTCCACCATACCAGCTAGAGTCCCATCCCTTGATAATTCCTAATCTTAGTCCAATTGGGTTAACTTTTTGTCCCATCTTTTATTTATTTTCTGATTTTGAAGTACTATCACTACCAGCAACAACTTCAGCAGTAGCTTTGCTATCCACTATCAATGTTACATGATTTGATCTTTTTCTAATTCTATGAGCCCTTCCCTGGGGCGCAGGCCTTAATCTTTTTAGTACCCTCCCACTGTCCACAAATATGGCTTTAATAAACAAATCAGCATCTTCAAGACGGGTATCTTCGTTCTTTAACTGCCAGTTGGAAATTGCTGACAACAATAGTTTTTCTAATTTTATTGAACCATGCTTAGGTTCGAATTTTAAGATACTAAGTGCTGTATTTACTTGCTTTCCCCTGATCATGTCAGCAACAAACCTCATTTTCCGAGGAGAGGTGGGAACATTTTTTAATTTAGCTACTGCTTCCATTATAATTATCTTTTGCCTTTATCTTTTTTAGCAATATGGCCCCTAAAATTCCTGGTTGGTGCAAATTCACCTAATTTATGCCCTACCATGTTTTCTGTTACATACACAGGTATAAATTTATTACCGTTATGTACTGCAAAGGTATGGCCTACAAAATCAGGTGATATCATTGAGCGTCGTGACCATGTTTTTATTACAGACTTTTTGCCTGAATCACCCATTGTATCGACTTTTTTCTCAAGCCTGAAATCAATATAAGGCCCTTTTTTTAATGAACGTCCCATTATTTTTTCCTTCTGCTAATGATTAAGTTATTAGAATATTTCTTCGGTGTCCTGGTTTTCTTTCCTTTGGCAAGTAATCCATTCCTTGATCTTGGATGACCTCCGGAAGCCCTTCCTTCACCACCACCCATTGGGTGATCCACAGGGTTCATTACAACACCTCTTACCCTTGGCCTCCTACCTAACCATCTGTTCCTACCAGCTTTTCCAAGCCTTACGTTCATATGGTCTGAGTTGGAAACAGTTCCTACTGTTGCCATACAAGAAGCCAAAACCAACCTCATTTCACCAGAAGGCAATTTAATGGTTACATATTTTCCATCACGTGCCAAAAGTTGGGCATAGGTTCCTGCACTGCGTGCCATAGCTCCACCCCTACCTGGTTTTAATTCTATATTATGAATAATAGTTCCTAAAGGTATAACCGAAAGGGGCAATGAATTACCAACTTCAGGGGCAATTGTGTTGCCCGACATTACAGTTTGCCCTACTTGAAGTCCTTCTGGAGCTATTATATAAGATTTAGTTCCATCTGCATAAACAATTAAAGCTAACCTTGCAGATCTGTTAGGATCGTACTCAATGGTTTTAACTGTTGCTGGGATATCAAATTTATTCCTTTGGAAATCTATGATCCTTAATTTTCTCTTATGACCCCCGCCAATGTAGCGCATGGACATACGGCCATCACTATTTCTACCACCAGATTTGTTTAATGATATCAACAAAGATTTCTCTGGTGTATCAGTAGTGATTTCAGAAAATGTTGGAGCAGTCCTGAATCTTTGTCCTGGTGTTATGGGTCTTAATTTTCTAATTGCCATTACTTATATATCTTTTATATACCGCTGTAAAAATCTATTACTTCACCATCAGCTACTTTAACGATAGCTTTTTTATAGGAATTTGTCCTCCCGGCAATAACGCCGGCTTTGGTGTATTTAGATTTGGATTTGCCTTGATATCTCATGGTCCTCACGTTTTCAACATTTACACCATACATTTTCTCAACGGCATTTTTGATTTCAATTTTATTGGATTTACCATTTACAATAAAACCATATTTGCCTTTTTCATTTAAAGCCGAAACTTTTTCTGTAACTACCGGACGTATTAAAATACTCATCTTATTAATTCAATAGGTTTTCAATTTTTTCAATAGAACTTTCTATGATCAAAAGATTATCTGCGTGCAGCAGATCATAGGTATTAATGTTCTCCGCTACAGTAACTTTAGAATTTTTAAGGTTGCGGCTAGAAAGAAAAACATTATGGTTTTGCTCAGGCAAAACAAAAAGCGTTTTTTTGCCACTTAAAGCAAGTCCATTTAACAAAGCAATAAAATCTTTGGTTTTAGGAGCTTCAAAGTTGAAATCTTCCAAAACAGTGATGCTGTTATCTTTAACTTTATAAGTAAGAGCAGATTTTCTTGCTAAAGATTTCAATTTCTTATTAAGTTTAAAGCTGTAGTCACGTGGCCTAGGTCCAAAAACGCGTCCCCCACCTCTAAATACAGGAGATTTAATACTTCCTGCACGTGCTCCACCTGTACCTTTTTGTTTTTTGATCTTTTTGGTAGATCCGGAAATTTCAGCGCGCTCTTTTGATTTATGGGTGCCTTGTCTTTTATTGGCAAGGTGTTGTTTTACGTCAAGATATATTGCATGGTCATTAGGCTCAATGCTAAAAATAGCATCAGACAATGACACTTTTCTGCCGGTATCTTCTCCTTTATTGTTTAATACAGAAACTTCCATTGTTATTTCTCTAAAATTACTGTTGAATTTATGGCTCCTGGTATAGATCCACTTATTAATATAAGGTTCTTTTCAGGTATTAATTTCAAAACGCGAAGGTTCATAACTTTTACCCTGTCACCTCCAGTTCTTCCTGCCATTCTCATTCCTTTAAATACCCTTGATGGGAAAGAACTAGAACCAATAGAACCAGGGGCCCTTAACCTATTGTGCTGCCCATGTGTTGCACCTCCAACCCCACTGAAATTATGGCGTTTTACTACACCTTGAAAACCTTTACCTTTTGATTTACCAATAGCGTCAAGAAAATCACCTTCTTTAAAAACCTCTTCTACTTTTACTGCGTTACCTAAACCTACCTGGCCTTCAAATTCAACACGAAAGTCACGGAACTCAATAACTTTAGTTTTTGGAGTGGTTTTAGCTTTTGCAAAATGACCGTTAAGGGCCTTAGAAGTACGATTGGCTTTTTTCTCGCCAAACCCTAATTGAACTGCATTATAGCCGTCTGTTTCAACAGTTTTTACTTGCGTGATTACGCAAGGACCAGCCTCTATCAACGTGCATGGAACATTTCGTCCATCGGCACCGTAGATACTAGTCATTCCAATCTTTTTTCCGATTATACCAGACATTATATTAATTTATTGATGTTTTTAGCCCTTCAAATATTGATTATGTAATATTTCCAGTTAAAGGACTGCAAAGTTAGGAAAATATTACAAGGAGTCAAAATAAGTTCACTATATTTTTAAAGTATTTTGAGAACATAAAAAAAGAACCAATAAGATGTATTTTATTGGTTCTTTTTAGGAAATAAAAATACCGTTCGTCAAACTTTTATTTCTACATCAACGCCACTTGGCAATTCAAGCTTCATCAATGCATCAACAGTTTTTGTGCTGTTTGAATAAATATCCACCAATCTTTTATAGGTACAAAGTTGAAATTGCTCCCTCGCTTTTTTATTGACATGTGGAGATCTCAAAACTGTAAATATTTCTTTTTCAGTAGGTAATGGGATAGGCCCGCTTACTATAGCACCAGTGGATTTTACAGCTCTTACGATTTTTTCTGATGATTTGTCCACCAGGTTATGGTCGTATGATTTTAATTTAATTCTTATTTTCTGATTCATATCTATTTGCTTATTCTGCCTCCTTTTACTTTAGAAATTATTGTTTCGGCAAGGTTATTAGGGACTGGATCGTAATGAGAGAATGTTAAGTTTGCAGATGCACGGCCAGAAGTAATGGTCCTTAAATCTGTAACGTATCCAAATAGCTCAGACAATGGAACATCAGCTTTTATTACTTGCGCCCCACCTTTTGTGTCCATACCTTTCATTAAACCCCTTCTTTTATTCAAGTCGCCTGTTACAGGACCTGTGTATTCATCTGGGGTAACTACCTCTACAGACATGATAGGTTCCAAAAGGATTGGCCCCGCTTTTTTGGCAGCTTCCCTAAATCCAGACCTTGCAGCAAGCTCAAATGATAATGCATCGGAGTCAACGTCGTGGAATGATCCGTGGAACAACCTAACTTTCATTGATTCGACAGGGTAACCAGCCAATGGCCCGTTGGACATTGCTTGCTCGAATCCTTTTTGGACTGGTGGAATAAATTCCCTAGGGATAACACCACCAACTATATTATTTACAAACTCAAGGCCTTGTTTGTCATCCTCACGTGGCCCGATTTCAAAGACAATATCGGCAAATTTTCCTCTA
This sequence comes from Bacteroidota bacterium, assembly GCA_030857845.1. Taxonomy (GTDB): domain Bacteria; phylum Bacteroidota; class Bacteroidia; order Cytophagales; family Cyclobacteriaceae; genus JALZND01. Next base: position 9,226 of record JALZND010000040.1, read on the forward strand.
CCACCTGTTTGCTTTTTGTAAACCTCTTTGTGTTCAATGGTTTTTGTAATAGTTTCCTTGTAGGCAACTTGCGGGGCACCTTGGTTTATTTCAACTTTAAATTCCCGTTTCAACCTGTCTATAATGATCTCAAGGTGAAGCTCGCCCATGCCTTTAAGTATGGTTTGGCCAGTTTCCTGATCTGTATTTACATGTAATGTTGGGTCTTCTTCAACAAGTTTGGAAATAGCCATACCTAGTTTATCAACGTCAGCTTGTGTTTTAGCTTCAATTGCATAACCAATAACTGGCTCAGGAAATACTATCGACTCGAGTACAATCTTGTGTTTCTCGTCTACAAGAGTATCTCCCGTTTTAATATCTTTAAAACCAACACCGGCTGCAATATCTCCAGCTTCAACCTTATCAATAGGATTCTGTTTGTTTGAGTGCATCTGCATCAATCGTGAAATCCTTTCCTTTTTATCTGTCCTCATGTTATGAACATAAGATCCAGCATCCAAAGAGCCGGAGTAGACCCTGAAGAAAGCCAGGCGGCCTACAAATGGATCAGTAGCGATTTTAAATGCCAAAGCTGCAAATGGCTCATCTACACTTGGATTTCTAAATTCATCTTTCTCAGTATTAGGATTAAACCCTTTTACCGGAGGAAGATCCATAGGTGAAGGAAGGAATGAACATACTGCGTCAAGTACAGCTTGCACTCCTTTATTTTTAAAAGCAGATCCACAAAGAACTGGAGAGAAAGACATATCAATAACGGCTTTCCTGACCGCAGCCATAATTTCCTCTTTGCTTATGGTATTGGGATCATCAAAAAACTTTTCAAGAAGAACGTCATCGTATTCTGCAACACTTTCAATTAATTTTTGTCTCCACTCATCAACAGTTTCCTGAAGATCTTCTGGAATATCAATGACCTTAAAAGTCATCCCCAAGTCTTCATCATTCCAAATAATGGCTTGGTTGGTGATTAGATCAACTACACCCCTGAAAGATTCTTCGCTTCCTATTGGAATTTGTAAAGGAACTGGGTTGGCATTTAGTTTTTCTTTAATTTCTTTAACAGCTTTAAAAAAGTCAGCACCTGCCCTATCCATTTTGTTAACAAAACAGATCCTTGGTACATTATATTTGTCGGCTTGCCTCCAAACTGTTTCAGATTGTGGTTCAACTCCTGATACTGCATCAAATAATGCAACAGCACCGTCCAATACCCTTAATGATCTTTCTACCTCAACAGTAAAATCCACGTGGCCCGGGGTATCAATAAGGTTGATTTTATAATCTTTTGTTTCAGGAGTGACCTGCCCTTGAGTTGTAGGGTATTTCCAATAGGTAGTAGTAGCAGCAGAAGTGATGGTTATACCTCTTTCTTGTTCTTGCTCCATCCAGTCCATAACGGCACCTCCATCATGTACCTCACCAATTTTATGTGTCAATCCTGTATAATACAAAATACGCTCAGAAGTGGTAGTTTTACCAGCATCAATATGTGCCATGATGCCTATATTCCTAAGGTATTTTAAATCTTTCTTAGCCATTTTTCTTATTAAAATCTAAAATGTGAAAACGCCTTGTTAGCCTCAGCCATTCTATGGGTATCGTCTTTCTTCTTTATAGCAGCACCTTCCCCTTTGGCACCGGCCAAAATTTCACCAGCAAGTCGTTCCTTCATGGTTTTCTCTCCACGGACCCTGGCGTACTTTATCAGCCATTTGATGCCCAAAGAAACCTTTCTATCAGGCCTTACCTCCATTGGCACCTGAAATGTAGCACCTCCAACTCTTCTGCTTTTTACCTCAACAGATGGCATGATGTTATTGAGGGCCTTTTTCCAGGTTTCAAGACCATTCTCACTAGATCTCTTTTCTACAAGCTCTACAGCATCATAGAAAATAGAATAAGCAATACTCTTCTTGCCATCTACCATCAGGTAATTTACGAACTTTGTTACCAGTGTATCCTGGAACTTAGGGTCAGGCAGAATATATCTTTTTTTAGGTTTAGCTTTTCTCATTACTTATATATATTGTTTATTTTTTAGCTTTAGGTCTTTTAGCACCATATTTAGATCTTCCTTGAAGGCGTCCGCTTACACCGGCTGTATCTAAAGCACCACGTATGATATGGTACCTAACACCTGGTAAATCTTTCACCCTGCCACCCCTGATCAATACAATAGAGTGCTCCTGTAAATTGTGACCTTCTCCAGGAATATAAGCATTCACTTCTTTACCATTGGTCAACCTTACCCTTGCCACTTTTCTCATAGCCGAATTTGGCTTCTTTGGTGTAGTGGTGTAAACCCTGGTGCAAACACCCCTTCTTTGAGGGCATGAATCCAAAGCTGGGGACTTAGATTTGGTTGTTAGGTTTTTACGACCTTTTCTAACTAATTGCTGTATAGTAGGCATTTAAAACAATTTAACTTTTCTTTTGTATGATTTTTTTGGATTGCAAAGGTAATTAATTCGCTTAATAAACCAAAACGAATGCTTTTTTTTTATAAAATATTTTAGGCCTCACCTATGGTGCCGCCAAAATTAATCGGGAATTTTGGTGCTTCATCTGTTTGTTTTATGGCTCCAAAAGTTTCTTCGTATTTGTCAATATTATCTTTCAATGCATTTAATAACCTTATTGCGTGCTCAGGGGTAATAACCACCCTTGATTTTACCTTTGCTTTGGGCACACCTGGCATTAACCTGATGAAATCTATAACAAATTCACTATTGGAATGTGCTATCATTGCTAGGTTTGCGTACACTCCTTCGGCAATTTCTTCCGTAAGTTCGATATTGATTTGATTAGGGTTCTGCTTCTTGGTTTTGTTTTCTTCTGCCATAAATTTACAATGTTATTAAAAAAAATGACGGAGGATCATTTACTTATTAAGCTCATGAAGACTCCGCCAGTTTATATTATAACTTCCCGGCTTCTCCGGGAAGAATGCTATTTAGCTTGAAGTTCTCTTCTTTTTTTGAATTCTTCTTTCGAAGCAACCAAGGAATCGTATTCTTCTTTTGACCCTACAATAATGCTAGAGTATTCCCTTAATCCTGTACCTGCGGGTATTAGGTGCCCTACGATTACATTTTCTTTCAGTCCTAGTAAATGGTCGGATTTACCTCTTATTGAAGCTTCGCTTAGAACCTTTGTAGTTTCCTGGAATGAAGCAGCTGAAATAAAGCTTTCTGTTCCTAAAGAAGCTTGGGTTATACCTTGCAATGTTGGCCTAGAAACTGCTGGTTCGGCATCGCGAACGTCAACGAGTTTCATATCCCTTCTCTTAAGGTTGGAATTTTCGTCCCTTAGCCTCCTTGAGGTAATAATCTGTCCGGGTTTTAAGTTTTCACTATCGCCTGCTTCCATCACTACTTTTTTGTCCATGATAGTGTCGTTCTCTTCCCTGAAGATGAATTTATCAACCACCTGGCCTGGCAAGAATGTTGTGTCGCCTGCATCAATGATTTCAACTTTCTGCATCATCTGACTAACGATAGTCTCAATATGCTTGTCGTTGATTTTCACACCCTGCAGCCTGTACACCTCTTGGATTTCATTAACAAGGTATTCTTGTACTGCGGTTGGCCCTTTTATTGATAGGATATCTGCAGGAGTGATAGCACCATCAGAAAGGGGATATCCAGCCCTTACAAAGTCATTGTCCTGGACAAGGATATGCTTTGACAAGGATACAAGGTATCTTTTCTTCACACCATCTTTAGATTCAATATAAATTTCCCTATTACCCCTCTTGATACCGCCATAAGTTACAACACCGTCTATCTCACTAACCACAGCAGGATTACTTGGATTACGTGCTTCAAAAAGCTCTGTTACCCTTGGCAAACCACCTGTAATATCGCGGGATTTACCCATGGTCCTTGGTATTTTGGCCATGATCTGCCCCGCCCTGATTTTTTCATTGTTTTCAACTGCAAGGTGGGCACCTACTGGAATGTTGTATCCTTTAGGCTCTCCTTTAAGCGGATTTACTATTATTGAAGGATTTTTTGTTTTATCCTTAGTATCTACAATAACTTTTTCCCTATGGCCAGTCTGCTCATCTGATTCTTCCCTGAAAGTAATTCCTTCTTCGATAGCCTCAAATTCTACCACACCATCAAACTCTGACATGATAACTGCATTGTATGGGTCCCAGAAGCAAAGCTGATCTCCTTTTGAAACTTTGTCTCCTTCTTTTACCTTTAAGAATGCACCGTAAGGAACGTGGTTTGTAGCTAGTACTTTTCCTTTTGGGTCAACAATTTTAATCTCCCCAGACCTACCCATTACCACTTGGCTTACCTTGCCTTCATTGTTTGAAGTTGCAATTGACCTAAGTTCTTCAAACTGAATAATTCCATCAAATTTCGCACTGATGGTAGCTTCAACTGCAATGTTGGAAGCTGTACCACCCACGTGGAAAGTCCTCAATGTAAGCTGTGTTCCTGGCTCACCGATTGACTGTGCGGCAATTACCCCAACAGCTTCCCCTTTCTGTACCATTTTACCGGATGAAAGGTTTCTTCCGTAGCATTTGCCACAGATACCTTGCCTGGTTTCACAAGTCAATACCGAACGGATTTCAACTTCCTCTATAGCTGTATTTTCAATTTTATATGCGATTTCTTCAGTGATTTCTTCACCGATACCAACTATCAATTCGTCAGTCAATGGATCATAAATATCATGGACAGTTACCCTTCCCAAGATCCTTTCAGAAAGTGATTCAACTACCTCTTCGTTATCTTTTAAAGATGTTACTATCAATCCTCTTAATGTTCCACAGTCTTCTTCATTCACTACAACATCCTGTGCTACGTCAACCAACCTTCTTGTAAGGTAACCAGCATCGGCAGTTTTAAGTGCTGTATCGGCAAGGCCTTTACGTGCACCGTGTGTAGATATAAAGTATTCGATTACATCAAGACCTTCTTTAAAATTGGAAAGGATTGGATTTTCGATGATTTCACCTACAGATCCTTGTAAATTTTTCTGTGGTTTTGCCATCAATCCCCTCATACCGCCCAGCTGCCTGATCTGCTCCCTGGAACCCCTCGCCCCTGAGTGCATCATCATGTAGATAGAGTTGAAACCTTGTTGGTCTTCCTCTAATTGGGTCATTAAGGTATTGGTCAACTGTGAGT
>JALZND010000309.1 GCA_030857845.1 Bacteroidota bacterium
TGCCTGTGCCCATCCTTCAGTTCCTTCGTGAATATAAACAAAGGAGCTTGTATTCCATGTGTCATCTTCTCCTGGTTGAGGTTGGGCAAATTTTGTCCTCCAATAATAAACAATACTATCCGTAGCATTCCCAGGAATTAAATTTACCTGCCAGGATGCCAAAGCATCAGCATTTACATTTCCTTGCTTTTTATAAGGGCTGTTGAAATTATAAGCTGTATCAAGCTCAAAGATGTATTCCCTGGTTTTAGATAAAATATCTGTGGATTGTGCTTGTAATACTGGATTGGATTTATTTACTATAGAAAAATCTACAGGTAATAAGTTTGTAATGCCACTTAAGGGAATAAAATAATTAAAAGAGGCAGCATTGTTGTTTTCATCAAGTTCAGGTACGTCTTTATTGCCATCTAGAATTACCTCGAACCTGTTGTTGCCAAAACTACTGAGATCTTTGGACCGAACAGTATAATAAAGGGTATCCTGGTACTTTACCGATTTGTATAAAACAGGTTCATACGAAAAAGTCCTCCCATCGCTATAAGTTCGTTTAACCTCTAATGTTATTGAATCTTTTTGTGTGCGTCCGAAGTTTTTTACAATCACTGCTACGGCAAAAGAATCTGCGAGAGCAGTAATAGGCATCCCTTCAAAAGGCTGCAAATATAAAAGATTGTCCTGAACTGCATAGTCTGGTTTGTCTGCGCCAAAAAGGGTTACAGCAGGATCGCCTTGCAGCACCATTTGCTGAGCCTGGGAGATACTGATAGGCGCTAGTGATGCCCTGCTAAGGTACTTTCTGGCTGTTTCTTTATGTATGTCCCCAATGGGTTTATGAATGTAGGTTGAGTCTTGGAAAGCTGTACTATAGAACATGTCGCTGTAAAGATTCAAAGGTCCCACATAGCCATACGAACTATGTGCTATTACCCCCAATGCACCTCTATCGGGGGTTACGATCCAATCTTCCCCAAAAGTATAGGTGGTACTGAAAATATTACCTGCATTGCATCCATTTACAAGTATTATTGGATACTTGCCCTTGTTCTTATAGCCCATGAGATCATTGGAAGCGAAACCAATTTCAATATCAATAATAGTAGGTGAAGAATGCCCAAAAAAGGTTATTAAAGAAACTCCTTTATTTACCTCTTCATTGATATTGATGAGTTCTACACTATTGTTAGTGCTTTTAGATAATGTTTTTACTTTTCCCCCTAGATAATTGTCTTCTGCTTTATCTTTAAAACCATTTAATATTTGTTTAAAAAGAACAAGCTCCCCTGCAGTAACTCCCCCACTTAAATGGATGAGGTTTTTCCTGAACAAGTCGTTGAATGGAATTCCTTCCATTTCTATCACCTTGTTCAAGTATGCTTTTACTTCGTCTGGATTTTTTGCTGTTAACCTTCCTGTAGGGATGCCTGGCTCATAGGTAGTACCGGCAAGACCGGCAGTAAAGGGAGTATCTGCACCAGGATAGCCCATAGTGGGTACTAAATCATGAAAAGCGTATGTAGTTAAATTCTGCCGATAATAATTATGGCCGATGTGCAATGAATTCCCAATCAGGAACAAATATTCTGGTGTCCCCCCCTTCATCATATGCATCACAAATTTCCTGATTGCAGTTGGTAATGGTTCGCCATAGCTAAACTGATCATAAAGTTGCTGTATTTCTACCACCAGGGTATCGTAGCCTCCTCCGGCTGTGGAAGCCCTGTAAGAAGCATAGGACCTTACGGGGTTAGGGTCGCTCCCGGAGGGCCTCATTAGCCTTTTATTTGATACTATCAGGTAATTATGATTTGCCGGATTTATATTCCGGAACCTTACCCTTTTCATTAAAGGCGTTTTTACGTTTCCATTGGAAAGGAATAAAGTCCTGGCAACTTCTGTTCCCGAAACAATCGCCCTTAATGAGCCACTTCCAACATTTGAGCCAATGATCCTTATGTTGTTGTTATCAGTGATATCATAAATATTGGTAGTGGAAGGAGTGTTTTGAAATTCCACAAATGTTTTTCCTGTAGCATTTACTGGTAAGGCAACCTTTTTATAGGTGAAGCCTGCAAGATCGATTTGCTGTGGGTATTTTAAACTGATGAATGATACTGAGGCAAAATCAGCATCAATTTCAGGAAAGCCAATAACGAGTACCCTTACCAACAAATCACCTGTTCCGGAAATATCCGACCATTCAATTTCTTTTCTTACAAGATGCGTATTGTAGTAATTAAACTTTTCTTCTGATAATGTCCTCATTGAAGAAACAGTTGCCCCTACCTGAATGGTCACATTATGTGGCCTATTATTTCTTCCGGTAAGCAAGATTTCAATGACAGGCTTAGGACCTAAAGTAAAAATTCTGGAGATATTGTTCAGTGAGAAGTCACCAAATTGCCCTTTCCTAATCCTTGTTCCTGTCCAACCTTCTCCAAAATCAAATTGTGAGAGAATGGTTTCTTCGTTTGAACCCTCAGGATATATTCTGCCCACAGCATATTCCTGGGTTTGCAATGATAATTTTTGGTCTAAGTGGTAAGGTTGTGCTGGAAGGTTGTTAACATTTGCTTCAGTAAACGAGGACATTCGCTTGCCAGCTGTGTTGGATAAGCGCCAGGTTAAGAAATAAGAAGTAGAATCAGTAAATAAACTATAATATTGATGAGGCTGAGCCGATGCTGGTACATAAAGTTCCGCATCGGACGATCCATCATTCCTTTTTCCATAAAAATCGATATAATCCCCAGGGTGGATACGTGCATCTTCCTGTCCTGCAATAAGTATAGCTTGCTCCTGGCCTTTATGGAATAACTGTATCCTTCTGGGGTCAACACTGTTCACAGGAAACCCATAGCCTAGAAGGTCATCATAGGTAAGCCTATAGATACCATCCTCTGTTGTCTGTATTTTATAATATGACTGGTTGAATTCAATCCATTCATTTCCAGTTACCTGGGCATGAAGGCCCTGTAATAAACATATGGTCAACAATACAAAAAGTAGTGCTGTTTTTGTCACTGAAGTATATGATGTGATATTTTCATTCATATTATCTATAAATTCGGAATATTTACCCTCAATGAAAATACATGGGAATACAAAGCATCAGATTGGTCGCCAATATCAGTTAGGGCATAATCTATCATGACCTTTTTGATATTTACGCCCAATCCAAAATTAGGCTGGAATGTCCGGTAAAGTGTGCTGTCAAAATTTTTGACTTGTTGAATATTTCCAATTCCAAACCTTAGGTACACAATTTTTTGATAATCGAGCTCCAAGCCTAAATGTGGATCACCTGAAACCAATGCCGATTTTAAAAGCACGTTCCTTTTTCCGTCAAAAGACATGTCCAAATCCACGGCGGCCAATAGACCAAATTTTTCTTTGATCCTAAAATTTCTGGATATACCCAATATTGCTTTGGGCAAAGTTACTTCAATGGAGTTTTGTGGAATTTCATTGCCCGTTTGGGAATAAACGTCAAATAGCAATTCAGAATTTTGTGACCAGGCATTGAATGTACCGGTCACATCCCTTAACATCAAACCAGCATTCCATCCCTTAAAAGAATATTGTGCCCCTACATCAAGGCCAAAACCCCAGGCATTGGCAAAGTTACCGACACTCCTATGCACCACTTTTACATTCGCTCCCAAATTAAGGTTTTCTATGCCAGGGATTTTGCGGGCATATGAAATCAGGAAAGCATAATCAGCTGCTGAAAAGAACCGGATATTGGTATAATTAATTGCCCCATTGGCATCATACAAGAACCTTGTATCTGGAATATCATCTACCGCGAACCTAATTACAGAAATGCCCAGGCGGCTCATAGAATCGACTGGAGTAGCAAAACCAGCATAATCATATTTCGCAATTCCTGCAAAATATTCTGCATGCATCAATGAAAACTGATATTTATCTTCTATTCCCATTAAACCTGCAGGGTTCCAATAACCTGCAGTAACATCTCCGACTTGGGATATTTGGGTATTGGACATGCCCAATGCACGAGCACCCACACCTATCGACAAAAATTCATTGCTGTACTTTGGGGCTATTGCCTGCCCTAATACATTAAAGCAAAATTGATGTACAAAAAAGAGAATTAAAATTAGTTTTTTAACCATTTAATTTTGGGAGCAGTTAACAAAAATATCAATTTTTTAAGTTATTACAATTCAAATATTCTAGATATCATGTAATCTTTTTTGTTAAAAAACCAATTAAGTTTTTATTAACTCATAAGGTCAACAATCACTACATGGATTTTTAACCTTAAAATTAGTTTCTAAATTTTATTAAGATGGTTTGTTAATGGTTGGTTTATATAACATAATGTTCATGGTCTATTTGGAAAAAACTCCCTACTTCCACATCAGCCTTTACCGTTCATCACAAATAATTACTTAAAATTTGATAAAAATATAAATTGTATTACTGATCATCAAAAAAACGTAACATTTTTTTATAGTACCTTGTTTAACAAAGTACCAAGCATTACATTTGTTAAAACATGGACACAACCCTATGAATTTAGAAAACACTCAGGTGCAGATGCGAAAGGGTATCCTGGAGTTCTGTATTTTACATATCATATCCAGGGGAGAAGTTTATGCATCTGATATGCTTCTTGAACTGACCTCAGCAAAAATCATGGTGGTTGAGGGCACTTTATATCCTTTACTTACAAGACTTAGAAAAGCTGAACTGGTAAATTATCGTTGGGAAGAATCAACCTCTGGCCCACCGAGAAAATACTATAAACTCACTGAT
>JALZND010000310.1 GCA_030857845.1 Bacteroidota bacterium
CCATTACCAGGCAATCTATGAAAAACTCACTCACACTTTCAGCTCAAGAAGTTAAGGAAAGAATAGCCTCGGGCGAGCCTTATGTGATACGTTTAAAAGTGCCAAAAAAAGAAGAAGTAAGGCTCCATGACCTGATCCGTGGCTGGGTTGTAGTCCATTCATCAGTAATAGATGATAAAGTACTGATGAAATCGGACGGTATGCCTACCTATCACCTTGCAAATATTGTTGATGACCACCTGATGGACATCAGCCATGTGATCAGGGGTGAAGAATGGCTTCCGTCGGCGCCCTTGCATGTTTTACTTTACAGGTATTTGGGCTGGGAAGAAAGCATGCCCAAATTTGCTCACCTACCATTGCTGCTTAAACCTGAAGGAAATGGCAAGCTAAGCAAAAGGGATGCTGACAAACATGGTTTCCCCATATTTCCCCTACAATGGAAAGACCCCGAAACTGGAGAAATAATTATGGGGTTCAGGGAACAAGGCTACCTGCCTGATGCTTTCCGGAACTTCCTGAGCTTCCTGGGCTGGAACCCTGGAACGGCACAGGAAATTTTTTCTTTAGATGAAATGGTAGAAGCTTTTACCTTGGAACGAATCAGCAAAGGTGGAGCAAAATTCGACATCAATAAAGCTATTTGGTACAACCAGCAGTACATCAAAGAAAAACCAGATAATGAGCTCGCCCAGTTCCTTTTGCAAGACCTGGACAATGTGGGCATATCTTGCAGCCCTGAAAAAGCAGCTGCTATCTGTAGGATCATGAAGGAGCGGGTATCATTCATTCAAGATTTCCTGAAAGATGGGAAATATTTTTTTGTTGCACCAGCTGAATATGATACACAAGTTGCCAAGAACAAATGGACCCCTGAAGCAGTTATGATTTTGGGTGAGTTAGAAGATTCATTAAATGAAGTTGAAGATATTAATGAAGAAATTGCCAGCATCAGGCTTAACCAGGTTTTAAACAAAAACAATGTTAAAATCGGTAAAGTGATGCAAGCTTTAAGGCTTTCCATAACAGGTGCTGCCTCAGGTCCAGATTTGATGAGCATCATGGCAATAATTGGCAAAGATGAAACGATGCATAGAATTAAAAAGGCAATACTTACCCTTGAGCAAACCTAAATTATTTAATCATGGCCAAGAAAAAGCAAAATAATAAAGAAATGCCGAAGGTAAATCCTGAGCTGGAAGGTTTCGACATTAAGATTGACTCATTTGGTGAAATCAAAACAAATTTCAACATTGACAAGATCAATGAATTCTTGAACAAAAATGTAGATGATAAAAAATTAAGGGACCGTAATGACCTTTATATAGAAGAAAAACATGAAGAAGATTTACTTGATGAAGAACTCCTTATCAAAAGTCAATTTGAGGATACAATTGAAGAAACCTTTGATAATGAGGAAACAGATGAAGAAATAGAAGCGGATGAAGATTTGTTGAACGATGATGGCTTTGATGACTTTACCATTGAAGACGATGATATGAAATAATATAAGGAAGGTTCAGGAAAATTTCTCCTCCAGATACATTCGTTGAGGATTTTATACATTACAGCTTTAATTGTCGAAATACATCCAATGCATCTCATTTAATTGTTTCAATTTATAAAATATAACAAAGAAAAAAGGTTGGGATTTTGATTGGAAATCAGAATTATCAGATAATTCAAAGGAAATCTACAAGTTAACCATAGTGAACAATTCTGATATTATTCAAGGCATTTTGAGCTTGACAATTGAAAAAGACCACGTTTTGATGAATTTATTGGAAAGCGCACCGTTTATTATAGGGAAAGAGAAATTATATGAAATAGGGAAAGAGAAATTATATGAAGGCGTTGCGGGAAATTTAGTTGCATGTTCTTGCAAAATTTCTTTCCAACAAGGTTTTGGCGGTTATGTAGCATTTACGGCAAAAACTAAGTTGATAAAGCATTATGAGGAATCTTTGGGTGCGGTTCATATAGGTGGACAAAGAATGATAATATCTGCAAATGCAGCGAAATTATTGGTTAAAAGATATTTTAAAACATAATGATTATGGGACATATAAAAGAGCCAAAAGGGATAGATTTCATTATAGAAAGCAAACCTTTAACAGTGGAAGAAAGAAAAAAAATCAGCGAATTTATCCGTAAAGACAAAGAAAAACCTACTAGTAAAGGGAAGCTTTCCAGTACAAATAAAACATCTAAAAAGATAGAAACTGCAGACTAAATAAAAAGCACGACCCCCTAAACAAACAATTAGGGGACAAACACAGTGGTGAGCAGAGGCTTTCGATCAGGTAGATTACATCTCCACTGTGTTTTCTCCTGGTGTTGACCAATCCTAAACTGGCGGTGCTTGAATCAACCTTTTACTGTGTAAATTCAAAGAGGTGCTTTTGTGGGTTGTGTTTGGCTTGGCTTCTCCAAGATCAACTTTTGCGGTCATCAATGCGTTTTTCATATGCGGGTTTTTAATCTTAAGCGCAGTTTCGGTTATTTTTATTAAGCAGTTTTTCATTATTTTATTCTTTTCCTGCATTTAGGGCATACCTGTTGCGTATTCCCGTTCCGGGACGTGCTTTATTGTTGTTTTTGACCATCAGCACGCTAGCTTTTGCAATGGTGATCCCCTTGGCCGTGGTGTTTGGGCTATGGTGAGCAGCAGACCGGAGCCACATGCACTGCACACGAGGGGGTCTATCCCTTTGGTGATCATCAGCACGGCCCTTACGGTATATTTAGGCCTTGGTACATTAGGCATCCCCAATTTCTTCCTTACCGGTGGCAGCACTCGGGTTTTTACCCTTGTAGCAAAAAAGCCATAGTGCCTGATCTTGCAGTATCCTTTTGGCAGCACGTGCAACAGGAACCTGGCGAGGAACCTTTCACCGGGCAGGGTAGAGGTCTTTTTGCAGTTGGCCTTTCTGTCCAGGTAGGAGAATGTCACCGTTTTTTTTTCCATTGCCAGTATCCTGTGATTGCTGATGGCAATCTTATGGGTGTACCTGCCCAGGTACTCCACCACAGAGGCTGAGTTGCCAAAAGCTTCTTTGGCATAAACCACCCACTCTTTCTCATAAAGTCCCTTCTTGAACTGCCAGAATTGGCCTTTATCCTGCAGATGGGCAAGCTTTCCTTCCAGGGAGAGGTTTGCGGCCTTATAGTGCTGCAGAAGTTTTTCCATGAACTTTCCCCGGAAGGTTTTTGCCAGTGCCTTCACATGAAAGAGGAACTTTCCGTTGGTTTTTGTGTGCTTCCACTTTCCCTCGGGTGCAATGCCCCCTGCGGGAACGATGCAGTGCACATGGGGGTGGTAATGCAACTGCTGTGTCCAGGTATGGAGCACTGCCACCATGCCCATGTTTGCTTCCAGCTTTTGTGCGGGGTCTTTTGAGAAAGCCTCCAGTGTTTGCCATGCACATTGGAACAGCAGGTTATAAACCAGTTTCTGGTTTTGCCAGCAGATGCCCCTCAGTTGTTCGGGCAGGGTAAATACCATGTGGAAGTGCTTCACCGGCAACAGGTCGTGGGTACGTTCGAGTACCCATTTCTCCTTGTTTGTGCCCTGGCAATTGGGGCAGCCTCTGTTGCCGCAGGAGTTGTAGTGCACCTTTACCTGGCCACAGCCGGTGCATGCGGAAGTATGGCTACCGAGCTGCCGGGTACGGCAGGCTAGTATGTCATGTATAAGGCGTAGCTGCCCAGGACTTGTGGGGCATTTTTTGATGTATGCCGCTGAAAAGCGTTGCATGACATCTGCCATGGTGGCCATTATGGCCTTTCCCATTTGTCCAGTGGACTGAAGGCCTTCTCCAGTGGCACTTCGCTCACGTGCAGGTATATCATGGTGGTGTGCACACTGCTGTGGCCCATCAGGTATTGCAGGGTTTTGATGTTCATGCCCTCTTCCAGTGCATGGGAGGCAAAGCAGTGGCGGAGGATGTGGAGGTTGACATTGCGGGAGATCCGGGCTTTTTTAGTGGCCTCGGCCATGGCATGCCTGAGCCCGGCAGCGCTCATCCGCTGTCCTGGCTCCCGGCCATTGAAGAGGTAGTTTACCGGCCTGTAGCGCTTGAAATACTCCCGCAGTTCTACCAATACATATTCGGAGAGTACGGTATAGCGGTCTTTGCCCCCTTTGCCCTTGTTGATGCGTATGCGGTTCTTTCCGTCAGTGGTAATGATGTCTTCAATTTTAAGGTGCAGTAGTTCGTTGCGCCTGAGCCCTGAAGAATACAGGAGCCTGAACATGGCCCGGTGTTTCTTGTTGGTACAAGCGTCAAAAAGCCTTGCGAGTTCCTGCCTGCTGATCACCTGTGGAAGGGAAGGCTTTTCTTTGGGATAAGGAATCAGGCTTGCAAACTCCTTTGCCTGCAGGATGTGTTCATAGAACCAGCGGAAAGCGGCCACGTAGATCTTAATGGTACGCCATGCCCTTTCCTGTTCGAGCTGTAGTTCGTTGAGGAAATCGATGACATGGTCAATTTCCAGTTCATCGGGCAGTTGTTGGTGGTACTCCATCAGTGCTTTTACACAGCGGACATAGTTACGGATGGTCTGTTCGCTACGGTTGGAAACCCTAAGCCTTCGCTCCAGGCTCAGCAAGGCCTTCTGGCCACGGTCTGTTTTTGAAATCTTCATAATTGTTATTTTTAGTTATGAAGATCAAACAACCAATGGATGCTTATGGTATTTTTGCTACCTTTAGGTTTGGTTCAACATTAGGTAAAAATGTAATGATAGGGCCCAAAGTCCAAATTTATACTGCTTATC
>JALZND010000311.1 GCA_030857845.1 Bacteroidota bacterium
GGAAATTGTAATTTTATTTGTGTTCCGCCTGACACAAAATCAAATTCTTCTGTTGCCTTGTTCCATGCATAGGTGCCGGAATATTCTTCAAAAAATTCTTTTAGGGAGGAAGAATGATCTGAAAGCCTCATTGCCGAATAAACACCATCGGTAGATCCTTTGCCTGCCCTGAAGTTTTGGATAGCCTTTAACAAATTTCCGCTTGAAGAATTTCTCATATTAATTCCCCCACCAGTATTTAGAAAGTGGGCTAAGCTTGAAACCGCCACAACACCTTTGGATTTTTTGAGAATTTCAAGTTCTTCAACAAGTTTGGTGCCATTTGATTCTAAAATTGCCTTATGTTGCTCTGGTGTTTTGACTACTCCTGTTGGCGGATCAGTGGTAGGGTCAGGATCAACCGGGGACGGAGTTACTGCTACAGGATTAGGATTGTCTTTTTTGCAGGAAAACATTGTCAATGATGTTATTCCGATGAAACCGATGATAAGTAACTTTTTTTTCATAATAAGCTCAAAATTTTTGTTGATTTTTTTAGTTAAATTTTTATTATGATTTTCTTGAAATAAAGGTGTGTTACAATAAAATCTGATGGTAAACGGAATATTTTTAAAATTAATATTTAAAATTTTATTAAAGTATATATCTGCTAATGGATTTTAAACCTTTTTATTAGGTTATTAACACTAGTATCTACATTGCAATATTGCAATAAAAAATTTAAATATTTCACAATTTTTTTTTTAAATTTTTTTTATAAAAGATGTATTTTATATGTAGTATAAAAGAGTAAGTTGTTCTTTATTATTAAAGCGCATTTCTTTAAATAGTGCTTTTATTTACAATTCTTTTGATGAAGTTTTCCCTAAGTTTTATATTCTTTTTTTTAACTTGTTCCTGCACAATATGGGGTCAACTTTATACCATATCAGGATCTGTTAAGGATATATCTAACAACGAGCACCTGGTGGGTGTATCTGTCTATCATAAAACTTTGGGGAAAGGTGCTGTTACAGATCTTCAAGGTTTTTATTCAATTCAATTGCCCGCAGGACCACAATCTTTAAGTTTTCGTTTTATCGGCTTTAAAGAAAAAACTATCGATCTACTGGTTTCTGCCAATCATTATTTGAACATAAGTATAGAACCAGATATTATTCAAACCGGGGAGGTTGTGGTTGCCGGGCGACGTGAAAATGAAAATATCGTAAAAACAGTAGATAATTTACAGGTCTCAAAAGAAGAAATAGCCAGGCTGCCTCATTTGTTTGGCGAAGTAGACCCTATAAAGATACTGCAGCTGTTACCAGGGGTACAAAGCAATGGGGAAGGAAACAATGGCATTTTTGTAAGGGGAGGAGGGGTAGATCAAAACTTAATACTTTTAGACCAGGCAATGGTATATAATACCGGTCACTTATTTGGTTTTTTCTCCCTTTTCAATTATTCTATTTTAGATAATGTTAATCTTATTAAAGGTGGCATTCCTACATACTATGGTGGCAGGCTTTCTTCTGTACTTGAGGTGAATACAAAAAGTGGCGATTTCGAAAGGTTTAAAGGAGAAGGTTCTTTAGGCATTGTTTCAGGAAACCTGGCGCTGGAAGGCCCCATCTCAAAAGGAAAAAGTTCTTTTATAGTAAGTGGCAGGCGCACCTATATCGACTTTATTTCAAAGCTTGTCACCAATGACCCTACCATATTCAATTCCGGGATAAACTATTATTTCGATGATTTTAATGCAAGGATTGACATCAAGGCTTCGCCAAAAAACAAGATAGCATGGTCGGCATTTATGGGAAGCGATAATTTTCAGTTCGTAGGAAAGAATTCACTCTCCAATAATATCGAATGGAAAAATTACACTACCTCTATATTTTGGGACCACTTTTTAAACGATTCAGATTATATTACCACAACAGCATTTGGCAGCAGTTACCGATTAGATTTTTCAGCGGGAATAAATGAATACATTTTCAATATCAATTCTTCCATAGAAGATTATGGCTTAAAAAATGTTTGGTCGATCAATTCATTAAAAAACCACAAAATTTCTTTTGGTGCAGAATACATACACCATGCTTTGGTGCCGAACAATGTTAAAGCCCAGGGGCTGGATTTTGAAATAGACCTTTCCAAGCAAGAAAAGCTAAACAGCCGGGAATTCGCGTTGTTTGCAAATGATGCTTATCAAGTTTCTACTGAGCTTTCTTTATCGGGTGGCCTTCGGCTCAATGGCTTTCAACAATTAGGTCCATTTACTTCCTATATTACTGATGCCTCACTTAATCTAATCGATACAGCCTTATACAAAAAAAGGGAAACCATAAAAACATATATAAATCTGGACCCAAGAATATCATTAAACTATAAACTTAACGAAAGAACCTCCTTAAAAGCTTCTTTTGATAGAATGCACCAATATTTACATATGGCTCCTGTATCTTCAGTTTCATTGCCTACTGATGTTTGGGTTCCAAGCTCCGATAAAATTAAACCCCAGAAAGGCAGTCAATATTCATTGGGGCTTTATAGAAACTTTAATGAAAACGATTTTGAAACCTCCATTACTACATATTATAAATCCATGAAGAACCAGTTGGAATATAGGGACGGTGTTATTGTTGGATACAGTAAGGGGTACAATTATGATGACAATTTTATTTTTGGAAATGGAAAATCATATGGTGTGGAAACATTCATCAAGAAGAACAAAGGCAGGTTGACAGGTTGGTTAAGCTATACCTTGAGCAGGACCACCCGGAATTTTGAGGAAATAAACCAAGGAACAACTTTTGCCGCTAAATATGACAGGCTACATAATTTATCAGTTGTTGGAGGTTATTCCCTTAGTGAAAGATGGGCGCTATCGACCATATTTACTTATGCCACTGGAAATGCCATAACCTTGCCAGTTGGCAGGTATATAATTGGTGGTAACATCATAAACGAATATGAAGGAAGGAATACGTTCAGGATGCCTTCATATCATAGAATGGATATTTCTGCAACTTACAAAGCAAGTAACAAGACAAAGTACGAATCCTTTTGGGTTTTTTCACTTTATAATTTATACAACCGGAAAAACCCGTATTATATTTATTTTGAAACAGAAGGAAATGTCAATGACTATTATCTTAAAGTTAGCCTTGAAAAAGTTTCCTTATTTCCAATAATACCTTCAATAGCATATCAGATAAAGTTTTAATAATGAAGCATATCCTAATCAACCTTTATTTCCCTATTTTATGCATGCTGTTCATGACGGCATGTGAAGATCCCCTGGAGTTGGATATGGCGAACTATACCACTAAAATAGTGGTAGACGGATATATTGAACATGGCCAATTTCCATTGGTTCTCCTTACAAAAAGTGCGTCTTATTTTTCTACCATCGACTCAGCCTCGTTACGGAACCTGGTCATATCACGTGCCAAAGTCACCGTATCCGATGGCATAAAAGAAGAAGTGCTTACTTTAAAGAAGAATGATAAATATTATCCGCCTTATATATATGAAGGCACAGAAATAAGAGGTGAAGCCGGCAAAACCTATTCACTTAAAATAGATTATGAAGGCAAATCCTACACATCAGAAACAAGCATTCCTCCCCGTGTTTCCCTGGACAGTATCTGGTTTAAACTTGCACCTGGAGAAGACAGCCTGGGCCTTTTATATGCTAAAATTTCTGACAATCCTGATCGGGAAGATTATTACCGTTTGTTTACCCAAAGAACGGATAAAGATAAAAAATTCATCCCGGTATATCTTTCAGCCATAGGGGATCAATATTTTAATGGAACTAGTTTTACCTTTTCAGTATTGAGGGGTTCAGAAAGCATATCGGATGTGCGGGACGATATTTATTTCAGGAAAGGCGATTTAGTAAAGATTAAGATATGCACCATTGACAGGCCCCATTTTGATTTTTGGCGTACTTTGGAAAGGGAACTTTACGTGACCGGAAACCCATTTTCCTCAAGCGGAAATGAAGTAATTACCAATATAAAAGGTGGGGCATTGGGTGTATGGGGAGGATATAACCCTCAGGTTTATCAAATTGTGGTTAAATAATGAATTTTTTATGATGGAAGTTTCTGTAGAATGTGAGGCTTGTCGTTGCAAAAAAATTTATTAAATGCATCAAAAAGGAGGTCAATATTTTTTAAATTAAAGAAGCATGCTTTTTTAGAAAGAGTGGAATAGGTATTTTAGATTCTATTATTTTTGACTTTAAATCCGAAGAGGTATTTGTTGAAATAAATATACAATAATCCCTAAAATGGTGAAATGGTCCATAAAGCGTCTATATTTGGTTCAGATAACCTTGGTTTTAGATAAGACATAAATTCTTGTTCCTGTAAAGGGAATTGTGATTTTGAAATCATTTAGCAAAGCAATAACTTACTGGTATTGGAGATAAAGGCGACATAGGTGCGACTTTATTTAAGTTAGCCGTCATTGTAAAAAGACACCCTACAAAAAATGACAATGCAATTAAATCCAAAAATATTTGAACCAAACTTTGAGTTGACAGAGTTTATTAAACGCTATTGGACATTAGATGGCGAAAAAGAAAATACGCCTATAAAAAACACGATTGTGCCAGACGGAACAATGAAATTAATTTTCCACTATGGCGAAACATACAAACATCATTCACAAAGTGGCGAGATAACAATTTTACCAAAATGCTTTTTAATTGGACAATTGACAAAACCTTATGTGATTGAGCCAATAGGAATAACGGGTAGTTTTGTTGTGCAATTCAAGCC
>JALZND010000041.1 GCA_030857845.1 Bacteroidota bacterium
GCTTATGTGTTTTATGTGTCGGACACAGCATGGGCAGAAATAGAAAAGCATGGACTATCCCTGGAACAGGAAAAAGGGACAATAATAGCATCGTTTTATTACCTGGAAAAATCAAATGCCCCTGACCTTTCCCTTGCAAAGAACTATATGGATGCAGTAAACAAAAGTCAAACCTACGACTGTATTGCTGCCTTTTGGAGAAATGGGTCTCCTTTATTGATTAAATTCCCCGCCAAATCCTGGCCAGCAAGTTTTAAAGATTAATAAGAAGTTTGCCCGATGTGGAACCGTTGCTAAATACGCTCCCATGGCCTAAAGAAATCTTTGTAAAGATTATAAATATTACTTAACTATATAATAAATCTACATCATTTTCTTATTTATTTATAGCCATACACTTCAGTTTTCTATTTTCAAACCCGCACCAATGAGTGGGGTGATTAAGGTCTTTAGATTAATTATTTTTTTTAATCCTTTTTATAAGTTCATCCGTACTTATTGAAATGAGTTTACCTATAGGTTTTCCATCTTTGTAAGAGATTACCCTTAAAAGTTCTGCACCTTCATGTAGTGTAATTGGAGCTTTGTACTTTGGGAAATATCTATTGGGAATGGTGTTGTCCAAAGTATAATATAGTTCAATGCCCTCTAATTCATTTTCCATTTCAATGACTATTTTACCTTTTTCTTTACTCTTGACAGTAATGATTGGGTCATACATGCTTTTTGAATAGTTTACTCCTGCATAATCAAGCCGCTCAAAATGGTCTTCAACTTTTTGCACAAAAGCTGTCCAATTTTTATTTTTATTGGGTGACCAAAAAACTTCAGCTAAAGCAAAAAGCCTAGGATACAACATGTACTCCACCTGCGGTTTGTTGCGGATATGCTCTGTCCATAAATTACCTTGGCCCCCTAAAATATAATTCGCATCAACCCCTTCAGGCACCGGGTCCCAGTTATAGCTGTCCTTTAGCCTTGCCTTACTATAGGTAGGAGGTTCTATGGCCGGGTCGCCCTGATATAGGTCAAGGTAAGCCATGGGGGAGGGGCTCATGACAACTTTTGCTTTTTGTTTTGCCGCCTCAATGCCGCCTTTTGTCCCACGCCAACTCATGACTGCTGCACCAGGGGCAAGGCCTCCTTCCAATATTTCGTCCCAACCAATCATTTTCTTTCCTTTGTTCTTTATGATCTCATTTACACGTTTTACAAAGTAGCTTTGAAGCGCTGCTGAATTGTTCAGGTCCATTTTCTTCATAAAAGATTTTGTTTTTGGGCTTTTTTCCCAATAGCCATGGTAAGCTTCATCCCCTCCCATATGTATGTATTCAAAAGGGAACAATTCGGCGATCTCTGTAAATACTTTATTTAGAAATTCATATACTTTTTCATCGGCAGGATTTAAAGTATTGTCAATGTGCATCGTAAATTTTCCATTGCCATGCCAAGTGGAAAAATTAGTGCCTGGGTTGACCTTTACGGTGGTATCTTTAGTTGTAGAAAATTCTGGGTATGCCGCCAAAGCCGCCATGCTATGGCCGGGCACATCAATTTCAGGAAGTATTTCAATATACCTGTCCTTGGCATATTGAATGATTTCTTTAATGTCTTCCTGGGTATAATAGCCACCATCCTTTGCTGATTCTCCTGCCACAGCCAATTCGTTTTTGCCCCATACGCCATGCCGTTCTACCCTCCATGCACCAACTTCTGTTAGCTTGGGCAAAGATTTAATTTCTATCCTCCATCCATTGTCATCTGTTAAGTGCATATGAAACCGATTGAGTTTGTACCGGACCATTTGATCTATGAATTCTTTTACGTATTCTTTAGCAAAAAAATGCCTGCTCACATCCAACATTGCACCCCGCCAACCAAACCTGGGGTAATCAGAAATGGTCACAGCAGGGATTTTCCATAAGGTTTCTTGAAAAGTTGAATTTTCTATTTCATTGGGCAAGAGCTGTAGCAATGTTTGTAGCCCATAAAACAAACCAGCAGGTTGGTTGGCTTTTATAATTACTTTCTCAGTGCTCGATTCCAATACATAACCTTCATCCCCAATTGTTTTATTAGGGCTTGAATTGAGTTGTAACTGAATAGCATTGTTAAGGATGGAAGATTCCGTTATTTTAAATTCAAAGCCAGTAGCAGATTTTGTTTTTTCAACGAAATACTGGGCGACTTTTTTTACTTCAGGTTGGTTGGAAGAAATATTTATAACTGTAGTTTTTGACAGTAAAAAATTTCCGGTTTCTATTTGCAAGCTTACAGGTTCAGGAATTAACAATATCCCATCTTTTTTCTCCTGGGCAAATGAATTGGTACATAACATCAAAATCAGCACTATTAAAAATTTTTGAATCAATCTTAAATGCTTGCTATTAGACACCGGCAACGAAAACAATAATTTATTAAAACTCTGCATCTTTTTTGGGAGTACTTTTGCTATTGATTGTTGTAATTTAACGCTTATTAGCTAAATTATTTAAAAAACACCGATTTAAAAAATTAAAAAAAATAGATTCTGAATCTTTTCTGCAATACACTATAATTGTGGTTCTAGATGAGTAATAGGGAGTGATATATTTTATGCAATCGCTAAATTTTTGTCACAAAGATCGCGATTTACTTGAGAGTGAGAATTTGATACGGGTGTCCTTACAATACCAGTTTCCTCATACGCCGCATTTTTTTACCTTTGGGTCAGAGGGGGATGTGCGGTTAAAAAACAGTGGTGTTGAGGAAACGAAGCCAGCACGGCTTGAGTGCGAAGGTTGGAACTGATAGGGGATTTATTTCTTTTCAATCCTGCGTTCCTCATGCCGGTGAAAATCCTAGCTATTCACTTTGTTGAAAGACACAAGATATTTTGTGAAAATTAAATAGTCTTACACACAATTATTTACATTGAACTATAATTGATAATTAAATTATCCGGCATAATTAAGTTTTCATGTACAAAAAAGAAGAAGCATCTAGAATTAAGCACGCCTTCTGGACAGTTTTGGGTCAATACATTGCCCCTCATCCTTCGGCAGAAGGGATTAAAGTAAATTGGGTAAATTATAAAACTGGTTTTAAACACGTACAATTTAAAATGCAAGCAGATAATAAAAAGGCAACTATTGGAATAGAATTATCCCATCCTGACATTGAAATTCAACAGATGTATTTTGAACAATTTCTATCACAAAAAAATTATTTGCACAGTATACTTAACGAGGAATGGGATTGGGGCCTTCACATTACAAATGTTGAAGAAAGGATTGTTAGCTCAATTAAAAAGGAGTTGATGCCCATAAATATATATAATGAAGGAGACTGGCCTACTTTAATATCTTTTTTTAAAATCCGGATTATTGCCCTTGATGAATTTTGGTCAGATGCAAAATTTGGTTTTGAGAGCCTTAGGTAGCATTAGAATTGCCTGGTTTAAATAAAAGAATCCTGTCAAAGATCAAGAAAGCCTGGTTTCATCAGGAAAGGATTGTAGGATGCCAAAAATATAATTTGGTTTTAAAGACTTTTGGTTTCCCAATCCTGTTGTTCCACTTCAGGGAACCAAAACATTCAAACAAGAAGAAATTATTTGAATATGGAGTCTGTCTTCAAGCTCCATATATTCCCCATCCAGGTGAAACCATTTCCCTTTGTCGACAGAAATAGTTATTTCCTTTACCCTTTTGGTTTCTACAAACCGGCTTTGATTAATGGTTTTATTAAAAAGACGGTAGCCCAGGTGGAATGCATATTTTTTTGGATATTCATTTACAATGCACAAGTCGAGGAAACCATCTTTTATATCTGCCTGTGGCGCAATGTATGCATTGTTGCCAAATTGGGAAGCATTGGCAAGGGTGATGGAAAATGCTTTTTTATGGAAAGTTTCGCCATCCAAAACTATGGTGTATACCTGTGGCTCGTACACAAAAATTTCCCTTAAGGTGGTGCTCATATAAGTATTAAAGCCACGCCGCCTGCTGGTCGAAAAGAGCCTTCCAATATGGGCATCAAAACCAATGCCTGCAGTGCAAAAAAAAGCTTTCCCATTTGCAAGTCCGCCATCTATTCGTTGGGTTTTTTGTTGTTGCAATAAATGCAATGCACCAATATTGTCAATAGGGATGCCAAGATGCCTTGCAAGTCCGTTTCCTGAACCGCAAGGTATGATTCCAAGAGTGGTTTGAGTGTTCATGAGGCCATTGGCAATATCATTGACTGTGCCATCACCACCAACTGCCATTACATAATCCACATTATGTAAGGCGGCATCTATAGCCAAGGTCCTGGCGTGCCCATGAAATTTTGTATAGGTTATTTCTGATTCAAATATTTTTGGATCTAACAGAGACTGTACCAGGGCAGGTACTTCCTTCTTCTTCCGGGTTCCGGCTATGGGGTTAATAATGAAAAGTACCTTCTTTTTTTGATCCAAGACCCAAAATTTTATTTGCCGCAAATATAAGGATCAAAACCAGGATGTCTGAAATATTTACAAGTTTTAGCTAAAAAAACTTTGCAATTAATTTCACGTTTATTATTTTTGAAATATAAAAAATGTTCAACCCCTTTGCTTGCATAAAAGTCCGGTACATGATTAAAATGTGCCGGACTTTTTATTTTTAAGTTGAAATTAATATCTACCAATTTATCTATAATTAAATGCCTAAAAGCAGCAGTCCTATTGGAATATTTGATTCTGGTTATGGCGGGCTTACAGTTTTTAAGGAAATCGTAAATGTCCTTCCGCGCTATGATTATATTTACCTGGGAGATAACGCCAGGGTTCCTTATGGCATCAGATCGTTTGACACTGTTTATAATTATACCCTGGAATGTGTGAGGCATCTTTTCTCAATGGGATGCCGCCTGGTGATATTAGCCTGCAATACCGCATCTGCAAAAGCTTTACGAAATATCCAACAACATGACCTGCCTAAATTTAAAGACCCACATAAAGTCCTGGGGGTGATACGGCCTACTTCAGAACTAATTGGCAATTTATCAGCTTCAGGCCATGTAGGGATCATGGCAACAAAAGGCACTGTTAATTCAGAATCTTATGTCATTGAAATTGAAAAATTTTTTCCTGATGTAAAGGTATTTAAACAGGCATGCCCCATGTTTGTACCTTTGGTGGAGGATAATGAGCACTATTCCGCCGGGGCTGATTATTTTGTAAAAAAATATATTGATGGTTTGCTGGGGCAATCCTCTAAAATTGATACCATAGTTTTGGCTTGTACCCATTATCCTTTGTTGATGGACAAAATCCAGGAGTTTCTTCCTAACAAAATAAGGTTATTTTCACAAGGAAAAATTGTGGCAAAAAGCCTTGCTGATTATTTATCACGGCATCCTGAAATAGAAGCACTTTGCAGCAGAAATGGGAAATACGAGTTTTATACCACCGAATCCACTGAAGATTTTGACATGAAGGCTACAACTTTTTTTGGCAAGCCTGTTGCTTCAAGTCTTTTACATTTGTAGGATTGGGTAGGTTGAACGTTTTTATTATATTTTGAAATTCACATTTTTGATTTTTCTGATTTTTCCTGCTCTTCAAAACTCATCCTAATATGAAAATTATCAACTACTTGTCTGGCATGTCCATGTGAAGGTGAATTAAAGATTTCAAGCAATCTCTTTCATTGTTACCATTGGGATATCTTTTTTACAAATATCCTTTAAAGGTTTTACCTCAGAAATATCGTAGCGGTAACCATTTTCGCTGAGTTGCCAAAGCAAGGGTGCAAGGTTAAGTACTGTTGCCTTAAAACCTTGAACAATGGCACCAAGGTTTCCTGTTCCTTTAGAATTTGCTGCCTCGTTTTCAATTTCAAAGGGAGCCCTAAATCCTTTTTCGTTCAAGGCATCAATAAATGCCCTCCAGTCCATGCTATCAGACCCCCCAAAACCAGGTAGCATAGCTTCATAATTATGCCGGTCCCATTCATTATATGTTGAAGGTATATTGGCCCTTTTCGCCAGCTCTTTATCAATGGATTGTACAGGGTACATGCCACCCCAATAAGTTCTTGATTTGTTCAAAATATTTCTGGTGGCTTTTACATGTATTCTTTTCAATCGGGACATATCCGTTTCTTTAATAACCTCAACAGGATCTGTATGTTGCCAAACATCATGTGAAGGGTCATAAATCTCGCCATGAGATTTGCTCGGGATCATTTCATACATTAATTTCCTTGCCGCCAGCACTCCCGTTAAATTATTAAAAGTAGTGGTATGCCGTGCAGACCTCCAGCCTTCCATTGGGCAATTCTCATAAATAATGCTTACTCCCAAACCTTCGGCATATTTCACAATAGGGGTAAAAATTTTTTGATAGGCTTCCAGGTTTTTTTGAAATCCTCCTTCCTGTGCACCAAGTTCATGATTGTAGCCTACAAAGGTTCCTACTTTAATGTCATTCTCATCACCGCCCATAAGGTGTGCCATCCCGATAAGCCGCAGGAGATGGTCCTGGTTTTTTGTCCGCTCACCTTCATCTCCACCAATTAAATTTTCAAATGCTCCAATAGACAGCTTAAGTTGGGTATAATTAAAATTTTCAATTAAGAATTTGGCATTTTCAAGGTTAAAATTTTCATAATCAAGATGTGTAGCAACATGGTCCTTGCGAGGTCCATCCTTCCGGAACACGCAAAGGTCAATGCCTTGTGCCCCTATTTCTTTTGTTTTAATTATTAGCTCATTTAAGCTTAGCTGGGGAAAAGCGGAGCTCATCACCCATATTGCATTGTTATGTATCATAATAACTTGGAAATTATAAAAACCCTTGTTAGGATGGAAAGAAGTCCAAAAAGTTAAAATTAAATAAAAATTAAAAACAAAAAAGCAATAGAATAATTTAACTCTATATACCCATTCCAACCAAAGAGGCAATTTTAATTAAAATTAGTAAAATTAAATTTATATGGAAAAAGATGAAAACCTGCCTCAAAATAAAAATATTTCAGATGGAAACTCTGACCATCAATACCTCACAACCAATCGGGGCTTAAATTAAATCATGTTGATGACTCCCTAAAAGTTTGGAGCTGGCTGTTCATGTTGCCAAAGGAATTGGATTTTCACCTCCTGCCAATGAAACTATTGCGAAAGTAAAAGAGGGTGCAGAAAAAATTGCTACCACTAATTTTTTTTGAATTCCATTTCAAAAAATAAATAAATAATGGTTTATCAATTTAAAATACTGAAATTCGCACTTAATTTTTTATTGGATGTTCTGAAGGAGCCACGCATTAACTATCAGCCCTGGCTAACCGCTAATAGCTAAAAGCTAACCGCTAAATATGAAAGTAGCAATCATAAAATATAATGCCGGGAATGTACAGTCGGTAATTTATGCTTTGGAAAGAAAAGGTATCGAACCAATTCTTACTGATGATGAATCCATAATAAGGACAGCGGATAAAGTTATTTTCCCCGGACAAGGTGAAGCTAAAACTGCTATGCGGTACCTCAGGGAAAAGAACCTTGATAAAATTATACCTGATTTAAAACAACCTGTATTGGGCATATGTATTGGCCTGCAGTTATTGTGCAAGCATTCCGAAGAAGGGAATACTCCTTGTTTAGGAGTTTTTGACCTTAATGTGAAAAAGTTTGAGCCACTGGCAAAGGTGCCACATATTGGCTGGAATAATTTAGAAAATCTGCAAGGGAGCTTGTTTAATGGAATGGAACAGGACCTTTATGTATATTATGTCCATAGCTATTATGCAGAAACAGGAGCAGGTACAATTGCAACAACCAACTATATCAACACCTTTAGTGCAGCACTTCAAAAGGATAATTTTTATGCCGTACAGGCACACCCTGAAAAAAGCGGAATAGTAGGGGAGAAGATCCTGGAGAATTTCTTGGCAATTTAATTGACAAGTGTAAGTGATCAATCAAAAATATATGATCATAAAGTTATCTTCGAGATTAGTTATATAGATATAATTTAACTAAACCATTTACTTGGTCAAATTGGCTAATAGCTAATTGCTAACCACTAAAAGCTAAAAAAATGATAATTATCCCTGCAATAGACATTATTGACGGAAAATGTGTAAGACTTACGCAAGGAAACTACAATCAAAAGAAAATATATAATGAAGACCCCTTAGAGGTAGCCAAAAGTTTTGAGGCCTCGGGAATAAAAAGGCTTCATCTTGTAGACCTAGATGGTGCTAAAAAGAAAAAAATTGTAAATATAAAGGTCTTGGAGTCGATAGCTGCCGGCACCTCACTTTGGATAGATTTTGGAGGTGGTGTGCAATCTGATGAAGATATTCAAATGGCATTTGACGCAGGGGCCCAACAAATAACGGGAGGGAGTATTGCCGTAAAAAATCCTGAACTATTTCTGAGCTGGCTAGAGAAATATGGGAGTGAAAAAATAATTTTAGGGGCAGATGTAAAGGATAATAAAATTGCTATCAGTGGCTGGCAAGAATCTTCCGACCTGGAAATTTTCAACTTTATAAAGTCATTCCTGGCAAAGAATGTGAAATATGTGATATGTACAGATGTAAGCAAAGATGGCTTGCTGCAAGGGCCTTCTTTTGAGTTGTACAACCAAATCAGTGAAAAGTTTCCGGAATTGAAGCTAATTGCAAGCGGCGGCGTCAGTAATATGGAAGACCTGGAAAAGCTTTCTAAGACCGATTGTTACGGAGTGATTGTAGGAAAAGCAATTTATGAAGGAAGGGTAACTTTGAAAGATCTGCAGAAGTTTGTATAGCGGGCCTACATCAGCTTGTTCAAATTTTTCCACCATCTCCGGAGGTTGAATTTCCTAATTCGAACATGAAATGCCGTCAAGACACCAAATATATTCGTTCTAGCTAAATTTTTTTGTAAACATCAACCACTTGCTAGGAAATTCTCGGTACGTAACCCTTGGCGTATCCCCCTTGCAAGTACCAGCCTTCTAATGGATTTTCATAATTAGTGTTTGCTTCAATCAACTACTTGCGAATTAGGAAATTCGCGGTCCGTAAAACCGTATCCCCCACAAAAGTAGCCAGCCTTCTAATTGATTTACATAATTAAAATTTGTTTTAATCAACAACTTGCGAATTAGGAAATTCACGGTCCGGAAGTGAGAAGTTCAAGATTAAAATGAAGTGATACGATACGTAATGTAAACCTATCAAAACAGATTCAGTAAAGCGACAACCTGTCATATATAAATATAAGAACATGTCAAATCGTCCCTATTATTTTTGGATTGAATTGCCTAATAAGGAATACGGGTTTTGGTATATTTCTTGATTTATAGGTTCACAAAAGGATAGGTAATTTAAAAAAGAAGGAAAGACATGAGAATCAATAAAAATATATTTACAGAATTTTTAAATCAATTTGATTTACTAAATACCATAAATGGCGGCATAAGCATGACATCTGTAAAGGTTGAAGTGCAAAAAGATCAATATATTATTAAAGTTCATACCCCCGGTATTGATAAATATGCTTACCAGGTGGAGGTAGTAAATAACATGATATTAATCTATATCTTATTGAATATAGAAAAAAATGACGGACCTGTTCAAGTTCCTTCATTCATGAGATATTTGACACTGCCGTCAAACTCAAACACAGAAGAAATACATGCTATTCATGAAGATGGTGAGCTTAAGGTAATTATTCCTTTAGATACTCCCCAAAATCAAAAACAAAGGAAGATCAATATTGATTATCTATAGTATGTTGGAGTAGTTGAATAGAATGCCATGAAAAATTTTAAAGATTTGATAAATTCTGATAAACCAGTTTTGGTTGATTTTTTTGCCGAATGGTGCGGCCCTTGTAAAGCCATGTCTCCAATCCTTCAAGAAGTTTCTAAAAAGATAGGAGACAAGGCTACCATCATTAAGGTTGATGTAGACAAAAATCCTGTCGCAGCTTCAAAATATGGCATTAAAGGCGTACCTACATTAATTTTATTTAAGCAAGGACGCATACAATGGCGCCAATCGGGTGTGATACAGGCACCACAGTTAGAACAGGTTATAGGGGCTTTTGCAGGTTGATAATCGTTTTTTTGTGAATCCTGTTTAGATAAACCTTTAGTACATTAATTCTTAAAATATATTTTATAGGTACTACCAAGTCTAATGGTACTTTCAACTTCAATTTTCCCTTCTGCATTGTCCATAATTTTTTTTACAATGTATAAACCAATACCGGTCCCTTCTACATGAGAATGCAATCTTTTATATAAACCAAATATCTTCGTTTTATCGTGCGTTCCTAAACCCAGCCCATTATCCTGGACATAGAGTACTTTATAATTATTTTCTTCATTCCAATATATATTAATAACAGGAGGTTTATCAAGTGCTTTATATTTTATGGCATTGCTAAGCAGATTGTACACAATGCTCTTTAGATTCTTTTTCGAAAAAAGAACATGTGCATCTTTATCAACATTTATAGATATTAAAGCATTTGATTCAAGAATGCTGATATGAAGGTCAACTTTTACTTCATTTATCACCTCAAGAATGTTTACATTGATGCTTTGATTTGAAGATTCAAGGCCTATTTTTGTTATTTCGGTAAGGTCAAGGATGGTTTCTTTGAACCTGTTTTCCGAATCACCAATCATACTTATGATTTTTTTAGTGGTTTCATCTTCCCAGCCAAACTTGGTTAGCTTCTTGTTTAATAAATGGACCAGGCCCTCAATATTTGAAATTGGAGATTTTAGGTCATGTGATGCAGTATAAACAAAATTATCAAGGTCAGCATTGATACTTCTCAGTTTAATATTGGTAACGCTCAATTCTTCAATACCTGCCATTATTTCTTCATTTGCAGCCACAAGTTCTTCATTTGCAGCAGCAAGATCGGTGTAGATTTGGTCACGGATTCAACAGGCTAAGTGGGAAATTTTTAAAAATCTAATTCAAATTTTTATTAAAAAAAATCTAACAGGTGATGCTTAAAATTAATAGGATTTATTTTATATAATAAGATAAATGAAAAAATAAATTGTGTAATTTTTAAAATGAAAATAATGCCATGCCTATATGACAAAATTTAGTAAAGGTTATTCTGTTAGTATTGGACAGTTATTTTATAAAAGCGCAAAAATTGATTCTGAACCTGGGGGTAGTTGAGTTTATTAAATTTCCTGTAGGGAATTCTGGGTGGTAATGTTGTATTTATTGCTGAGGGAACCCTGCTAAATAGCTTTTGATGATGGTATTTTTTGGGTAAATTGATTTGCGGCAATAAATTAAATGTGAATTACAGAATACTTTTAATCAGAATGAAAAATAGTTCAAAAACTACTTTTAGTTATCTTTTGAGATTTTATATTCATCATAGCATTTATTTACAGCTACGATCATTTCATATTCATTTGCACTTTCGATAAATGCATCCTCAAGCTTGCAATACCCTATAAATTCTTCTAATTCTTCAGGGTCCTCAATATTTATAATTTTTTTAATAACCTCCTTATATTTTATTGACAGGAGTTGTTGCTTTTCATAGTTTGCTTTGGTAGACAAAAACTTTCTATGGTCTATAGCCCTTCTACTCAACTTATCATATAAAAAAGAAACCGGACCGGAAATAACCATTTTTCCTTCTCCACTTGGTTCTGACCGAATCATTTCAAGGCCAGGGATCCTGAGCTTTTCTTCCGGCATGTCCATGGCAAGTATATGTTTTTTAAAATCTTCTGCAGTCCTGAAAGCAGTTACATCAACCGTTTTTAGTTCATAAGTTTTTGGAGACATTTCAACAGTATAAGACGACAGGCCTAATGAATCAGGGTTTCCCATCAATACTAATTGATGAAAACCCATAGATTGAAATACGATGCTATCGCCTTGTTGATAGTTTATAGAAAATATTCCTGATGCATTACTTGTGACCCCTTGCTGCATTCCCTTATTATAAACCGTTACAAGGGGCAGTGTCTCTTTATTTTCGGCATTTAGTATTATTCCTTTTAAAAGATATTTTTCTTCATGAATGGAATTTTGTGCCCAGGTTCCTGAATATAGTGTTAAAAGTATGATTAATAAAAATGCTTGTTTCATTTGGAAGTAGTGTGTTGATCTAATGACCTTAAAGCAGCAGAATTTAAATTTAGTATAAAGATATAAATATTAAACAAAAAATTATGTTTGAAAGTATTTTATAAATCAATTAAAGCATTAAACAAAACCATTGACCCCAATTGCTTCTCAAGAAATTCCGGTTGCCAATCAAAATACAGTAAGCCTAACTTTTGATCGATAACAAATGGTTTGTTATAAGGGATGTGCAATGTTACAAAGGCTTCCTCGATAAAAATATTATCATTTCCACTTGATCGGATGTTTGAATCAAAAATTAAAATTGAATCATTTTTAGTGATCTGATAGTCCAGGTTCCTGGCAATTTCCCTGGCCTGTTCCCTTGTTTTACCTCTTGCCTTGAAATTCCTGGTAATTTTTAAGTCTGTGCCATTAAAGCCAATTAGTTCAATCAATAAATTATTATTTTCACTTTTGCCAACTTCATTTACTGTCAGAAAAAGGGTTTTGTCATTCATGCTATACCTTTCTACATGTTCATAATTGCCTTCATGAATAAATTTTGATACCCATCCGGGCGCAGTGGCACTTGCCATGATCATGCACAATACCCATAGGCCAAAAAGGGACCAGCCAACGGAGGAATTAACAGTATTTTCTTTTCGGATGGTGGAAAACCCCGTCAATATAATAGAAAGGGCAGGAACAAACAACGCAATAAACAAGAAGAATATAGCATGAGGCGGAATATTTTTTATAATAAACTCAGCAGGAAACCTGGAATGGAAAAAGTAATCCTCCCCATTATAAAGGCCAATTGCATACCCGGTAACCATCAACAATGAAATCAGCAGGGTCATTCCAACTGTAATCAAGGAAATACCCAATACAATCCTGATGGCATCTAAAACAAAATGAAAAAATGGGGCCAATAATTTTATTAGGCCATCAAAAATAATTGCAACCAGCCTGAATGGCAGTAATAGGAATTTTGTAAGGAAACTTTCCTTTTCTTCTATTGGATTAGAGTTTTTTTTTACATTATTCTCGATATTTGAAAGTGTAACCGGATCTCCCTGCATCTGTATTTTATCGGTTATGGATCTGGCCTCAGGGGTAATGATCCAGAAAATTATATATACTATAAATCCAGTGCCACCAAGAAAAAGGGCCATTAAAAACAAGAGCCGGAAAACAACGGTATCAGTACCAAAAAATGCTGCCATACCACTTGCTACACCACCTAAGACTTTGGTGTCGGGATTTCTGTACAGTTTCCTTACCCTTCTGTTTTCCTCTTCAGGGGTAGTGGATGCCGGTACAATAACCCATAAAATTATATAAGCAATAATGGTCCCTGCCACTAAAGGCTCAATTTCAAAAAATGCAGCCGCAAAGAAAAGGAAAATTAAAAATAAGCGGATCCATAATGGGTCTATATTAAATTGTGAAGCTATGCCTGAGGCAACACCACCAAGTATTTTTTTGGAAATATTGCGGTGCAGCCTTTTTGGTTCATGGCTATGTTCATCTTTTGCCTGCTCTTCTGAATATTCCTGTTCTTTTTCAGTTTTTACATAAACTGTTTCAGGTTTCGAAAAAGTAGGATCATGAACGTTTTCGTGTACAGGATCGCCAGTATCTTCTATTGCAGCAAAATCTGCGATGGTGCCCATTGTTGAAATCAAAGCAAGGACATCCTCCAGGGCAATCACCTGTTTAGAAGGGGAGGTTTTGCCAAGGAAGATCTCGGCAATCCTGTTTTCAATATCATTAACTATCTCCTTTTTATCCTCAAATTTTGAGAAATAAGAATTGATGGATTCAAGATAGTTCTTAAGAACTTCATAGCCATCTTCCTCAATGTGAAAGATTATACTGCTAATATTAATGCTAATGTTCTTTTTCATGCTAGTATATTATATATCGTTGGCATTAGAGCTAAATTTACTTTTTTCTTCTTTATTATCATTGCTTTCAATCACTAAAGGGTCTCCGGAAGTACCATTTTTAGGATCGAAAATAATTTGATTGGTAGATCCCATCAGTTCCTCCCAGGTTTGGGTAAGCTGGTTCAAAAAGAACTTGCCCGCATCAGTGAGTTTATAGTATTTTCTCGGTGGGCCAGAGGTTGATTCTTCCCAACGATAATTTACCAGTTCAGCTTTTCTAAGTCTTGTAAGTAAAGGATATAAAGTGCCCTCAACCACCATGATTTTAGCTGAGGTCAGTTCAAGAAGCATATCAGAGGCATAAAC